>MFPJ01000019.1 GCA_001782675.1 Candidatus Levybacteria bacterium RIFCSPLOWO2_12_FULL_39_17 | reverse complement strand
AAAATTAACGATTCTTGACTTCCGGCCCCGGTTTTAACTAACATGAATTAAGATGAAGCTTCTTAGAATAGCCCTATTTTTCTTTATATCGATTTTATTTCTCTTGAGCTCCACGCTGGCGAATGCGGAGGAGGTTCCGGACACAAAACTTACGAATAAACAAGGCTCCAAATGGAGATGCGACCTTGATAATGCCGGACAAAAAACTCTTAGAGTCGACCCATTTACATCTGGTAGACCGGATAGAAAACCTTGCCCTGTATATCAGGAGCAACAATCAACATGCATTGAACTTTCTGATGGAGTCGCATGTGAATACAATACTACAGGTAGCCCGGGCGTTCAGCCGGGTGGACAAACAGGAGGTTTATCATGGACTATAACCCCAAATAATAAACAGCCGGGAGAAGAATATATTGATGGGAATACTCCGACGGTAACAATAACATTTTCCGGACTTGCTGACGACAACTTATATCTATACCCCAAAACAGATCAGACAGGCGTAAGACTAAGACGCGGAGCTCTCTCGCAAATCAAGTCAGAAAGTGGAACAATCACGCTAACAGTCTGCGGCAACGGCAGAGATGCTCTAAAAGGAGAAAGAATCGGGAAGGGTAAAAAGTGTAGCGGAAACGAATCTGACTATTTCCACGAAGGAAATGTTTATAGATTAGGGCTTTATGATGATGAAAACGGAGAAGCACAGCTTATGGTTGCGGAGTTCTATGTTAGAAATTCTGCGCCGATTATTAAAATAGGCTCAAGCCCCCGAGGGACTCTTCCTGCTCTAACAGCAGCTTTATCAGGAAGGAGGCCGGGTGGCGGAGACAGAAACAACTATCAATTAGTGCTTACGGGGGCAGGGAACTATAGCAATAACCAGTGCATCCAAACTAATAAATCAAATCAAACAATACCATTAGGCACGCAAGAAGATTTTTTAACGCCGGCCCCGGCCATGGGAGAGGATAATCCCGCAAGTATCATATTTACCAGAGGAGAGTCAAAAAGCGGACTTATGCCGGGGACTTACACATTAAAACTTAGAGAGCGCGTGGATGACACCGGTCTTGGTCAAGTAAAGGGCGGCTGTAATGGTGGCGGTATTACATATGTCGAACTAGGCTTTAATCTTGCAAAAGATGGGAGTATAACAGATATTAAAGCCGAGTTTGATCCGGATGGAATTGACACATTAAAACTTGAAGAACAATTAAGCACTTTTGCTCCTATTCCCTGCGCGGACCTTGAGCCTCCGGATCCTGGCGACCCTGAAAAGCCTCGCATGTGCAAAAAGGTAAGAACCGCAATCGGATTGATTAATGTTTCAGCCGAGGGCTTTGTCAATTCTCTTTTCAGATTTGTTCTTGTCATTGCCGGATTTGGCGCGATAATTATAATTATCTATTCAGGGTATGTTCTGGCTACTTCTCAGGGTAATAAGGAAAAAATCGCGGCGGCTCGTGAAACTCTGACATCTGCGATTTTAGGATTGTTGTTTATAATTTTTTCAATTGTTATACTTGAAATAATCGGGGTTGATATTTTAAGAATACCCGGATTAACAAGATAAGTATATTTATATGAAGTATTTATCACTTCAAATACCGGACACACGGGGCACGCCTGTAGTAATCCAGCCGCCGCCCGGAATTCCATCCGGACCTCAATTTTCCATTGGCAATATTGCCTCAGTTTTTATTGCTCTGGCCCTTGTTGTTGGAATTTTCCTTTCGCTTGGCTATCTGCTTTATGGCGGTTTCTATTGGGTGCAATCAGGAGGAGACAAACAAAAACTTGATAAGGCAAGAAGGACGATAATATATTCAATTGTTGGTCTTATTATTATGTCCCTGGCTTTAGTTATTGTAAATGTTATTGTGTCATCCTTAGGAGTTTCGTCTGTTTTTCCAAAAAATTAGTTATTTTCTATAAATAACAGCTGCTTGATCCTCGTAAACTTTTTCCCAAGAATCTTGTTCAAGTCTCTCAATTAATGAAGGCCTGTTTTCTTTTTTAAAAAAACTGATATTTATTGAAAAAAGCCTTGGATCTTTTGTTTCATCTCTAGGCCAAAGCACATACCTTATGTTGTATTTTTCAAAATATTTCTTATAGTCTCCCTTTGAAATCTCAGAGAAATCATGAAACGCATAATCGCTCTCACTAGAAGGAGCATTCCATCTCCAGGAAGGCATCCTTCCGTCAATAAAAACTTTTTTCTCAGGCATTTTCCAAATAAGATAGCCTCCCCAACCATAGTCTGAGAAGATTTCGCCTTTAATTCTTTCTTTTTTAAGATATGAAACTGCTGCGGAAGGATATTTGTCCCGGGAATTTGAACCAAGATTAAGGGAATAATGTTCATAAGAAAAAATAAAAAGAGATAAAACTGCAAAAACAAAAGCCACTTTTAAAAATCTTTTCTCCTGAACTTTTTTCCCTCTTAATTCAGAATAAAAAATGCTAATTGTTTTTTGGGCCAAGCAAAGATTTGCTATTATTAAAAAGGGGATGTGTCTGGCACTTGAAAATGAAAGCAAAATAAGACCAAGGAAAATGGTAAGATCTAAAATTGAAAGTTTGCTTCTAAACCGGAAGACGAGAACAAGAGATATTGCAAGAAGAAGAATAAAAGAAAGTTCAATAAAAAAAACTCCCGGAAGCCATTCTGCAATTTTCCATCGCAAAGAAGGGTCCCCAATTTGCAAAAAAATTTCCCCCCACAGCCTTGGCCCATAAGGATTTAGAAAAGTAGCAAAAAGAGAGGCAAAGAACACAACAAAATCCAGCCTTTCTATTTTTCTTTCGATTGCTTTTGCGGCAATTGTTAAAGCCAGAATATAAATTGCTATGGCAAATCCACCATGAAGGTTTGCCCAAAGCAAAATAAGTAAGGGAATAAAAAACCGAAACCTTTTCCATAATTCTCCATTTAGGACTACTACCAAAAGGGTTGATACAAGCATCCAAGAAATTGTCTGGATACGAATTCCCGAAAATGAAAGAAGTACTGAAAAAGAAAGTATATAGACACCAAATAGAAAAGGCTTGAAGTTTTTATAAAAAGTAATAAGTAGAGTAAATAACGGGAAAAGTGCAAAAACAATCGCAAGAAGAATAAAACTTTTTTGGTAAATAAAATAAATCATAATATTCGAAAGCCATTCGTGGTCAACAAAGGGGAAGCTTGGCATAGTGTATGAAAAAGGGTCGGTTTTTGGTATTCCGCTTTTTAGGATTAACTCTCCCAGTCTCAAATGCCATCCAAAATCCGGGTCAAGAATAAACAAATTTTTTATTATAAAGAAAATTAAAAAAACTACTAAAAAAAGGGTAACAAAAAAAATTTTTTTTCTTTTCACTTTTAAATTATGTATCAGCTCTATTCTACCTTTTTTAAAGAATTCGACTACTTGACAAAGGTTTTAAAACATGCTTGAATAAAATTTATGAGAAAGATTTTATCCGTGGCATCAGGACTTGCTGCTTCTCTTTCTTTTGCACCCTTTGCTTTTGCGCAGGTTTTAGACGGAAACATAAGACCAGGAGCAGGAAATAGAGCTATTGCTCCCGATACTCCGATTGGTGCCATAGTAAGTTTCATAGTATCATTTATAATTGTTATTGCTTTTCTTGCCGCCCTACTTTTCATAGTAATCGGAGCTTTTCAGTGGATAACTTCAGGGGGAGACAAACAAAAAGTTGCTGACGCAAGAAATCATATTATCGCCGCGATCATCGGACTTATTGTCATCGCTCTCTCTTTTGTAATTATAAATGTTGTTATCACTGCTTTGGGATTAGGCTCGCTCACAAACCTCAACATCCCAACTCTCAACGAATTTAGATAAATCCCTTGCTTTCCTCTCTTGTTCTTTTATAAACTATATTTATGATTCCTGTTTCAGATTTGGGGAATTGCGTCCAGAAGGGAGTAGCTACTCTTGCCTGCATCCCGATAGTTCTTCAAAACATCATAAATGTCCTTGTGGTAGTTGCCGGAATAATTGCTGTTTTTCTGATAATATTCTCAGGGTACAGGTTTGTAATGTCTGAAGGGGACCCTGAGAAAATTGCCACAGCCCGAAAAACGCTTACTTATGCCATTTTTGGCTTTGTTTTTATACTTCTTTCCTTTGTGCTTTTAAATGCAATAGCCAAATTTACCGGAGTCGAACAACTCGCCCCGAAGTAATAATTTTACCTGCCGGTGGAGGTACGCTGGACTTGCTGCGTTCCTTCTACGACAGCCCCAACTGCAAGCGCGGTAAGAATCAGCAGAATAGTTTTGAGCAAGTCTTTCTTGGCTGGATTCTGCTCTTGCTCTGCATCTTTTTCAAAATATGTTTTTAATCCTTGAATAAGGACATCAAATTGCGTTTTAATGCCAGAAAGCTCTACGGTAAGTTTTTCATTCTGGGAAGCGAGCTTATCGACCTGCTCTTGAAGTTTTGCAACCCTCTGCTCCATTGTTTCAGGCTGCGCTTGTTGTTCGCCTGTTTCTGTCCGACCATCCCGATCCTCTCCTTGACCTTCTCCTTCTTGTCCCTGAGGCTGATCTCCATTTGCATTCTGCTCCGCTGCTTGTGGTTCTTGCCCTTCTGTTCCCGCCCCTTGTTGCGTAGCTGATTCTCTTTGGGTTTGCGCTGCAGTAGGACCTCCTTCGGCACCTGCTTGCGCTTGAGAGCCATCAGTCTGCTCAGTTTGAACTTCTCCCGTGGGCCCTGTCTCTACTCCTTCTTGGGCAAGGCCCTCGAGTGCCGCGTCAGGTCCTTTTCCTGCCAAGTCTCCTTCTGCATCTTCTGCGGCTCTAATTGCCTGATCTAGTTGTTGATTTATAGCGGTTTCGACTTGAGGAACAACTGTCTCAACTGCTGTTCCCGGGCCCGGCGCCGGTGTTTCAACGCCAGCTGCCGGTACCTGAGACCCTGATCCATTTTGTCCTTCCATATTATGTCCTATTATTATTTAAATCTTTTGCTGCGGAAATGGCAAGATCTATGTTGCCGCTTTCAATATGATCCCGCATTTTCGATAATGCCTGATCAGTTTTTTGATCAGTAGCCTTATTCAATTCCTCAAGATATATTCCTGTTGTTTCAGGATAACTTTTGCTTAAATTCTTTAATTTTGCCAAGAGATCTTGCTGGTCAGAAATAGGTAAAAGGTTTATAAAATCTTGAGAAAGTTTTTTTGCTCGCGCGAGCGGAATTTTGTTTCCCCTCAAATTTTTAATTATTATCTCAACAAGCTCCTTTTTTATATTCTGAACTTCGATTTGAATATCCATTAAAAATATTATATCAATTAGTCTGGTAGTTTTCACACCTTAAGCATAAGTTGGCTTTATTCTGACATATTTTGATTGTCTTGCAATCAAATTTTTCACGTTATACGCTGTTATATATGGAAAATCATCCAATCCCCCAAGATGTTACCGGTTTCAAATTTAAGCTGATTGGAAGCATTACCATAAAACAATTTTTATACCTTCTTGGCTTTGGAATATTAGCTACCGTTTCATTTGTTTTAAATATAAATTTCCTCATAAAAATTCCGATGATGCTGCTTTTTTCCGGCATTGGCGTGGCTCTTGCGTTTATCCCAATTGAAGGAAGACCAATGGATGTAATGCTTGCCAATTTTGCAAAAGCAATACCTTCTGAAAACAGGTACATCTATAGAAAAAGAGGAGTAAACCTTTTGAATTTTGAATTTTTCAAAGCAAGCACAAAACAGGTAAGGGCAATAACTCAGGAAGCAACACAGTTAAAATCAGCCTCGGATGAGAAAAAAGCAATTCTTCTTGGCAGATTGAGGGATTCATCTTCAGGCGCCACAGAAGGGGATATTGCCTTCTTTAAAAATATAAAATCATTTTTTGAAGAATCGGCTCCCGTTGCGCTTTCCGAGAAAAAAAACGAGGAGCCGCAAGAAATCGAAAGACAGGTAGATTTAAAAGATCCGGAACACACGGATTCGGAAATTAAAAAAATTCAAAGGCAAATTGAGGAAACGAGAACATTGCAAAATGAGAAAGGCAATAGTCAGGACTTGACTGAAAAAATTATTGAGCTTGAAAGGCAATTAGCCCAAGTTCTTCAGGATAAAGATATTTTGGTCAAGAAAATGGTGTCTTATGAAGTTCAAAAGGCAAGAGAGGATGAAGTTTTAGTCAAGCCCGGACAAAAAGATGTAGCGGAAACTCAAAATGTAAGATTTGTCGGGCCTTCTTCCCATCTTGTAGCGGGATTTCCCTCCTTACCGGACATTCCCAACATAATTCTTGGCATTGTTCGCGATCCGCGGGGCAAAACATTGCCTAACATTCTTGTTGAGGTTGTTGATACAAATAATATTCCGGTTCGAGCATTCAAAACCAATGCTCTTGGCCAGTTTGCATCAGCAACCCCACTTTCTGACGGCACTTATAAAATATACTTTGAAGACCCGGCAAAAACTCATGAATTTGAAATTATAGAAATAACCTTAAGCGGAGAGATATTTAATCCATTGGAAGTAACATCTATTGATTCAAGGGAGAAATTGAGAAGGGAATTGTTTGGAGGCAATTCTCCAATGGCTGGTATGGCTCAAAATGGCTAAACCCAAGATTCACTCAACAACTCAGGATTTTATAGAAATAGTTGATATTTCAGATGATATAGTTTTTTTCAAAAGCGGATATGCTTGTATGGTTATTGAGGTTTCCTCGGTTAATTTTTTTCTTCTTTCAACAGATGAGCAGAACGCAAGGATTTATGGTTATATGTCGCTTCTTAATTCTCTTTCTTCTTTTATCCAAATATTGATTGTTGCAAGAAGAGTTGACCTTGGAAACTATATAAAGCTTTTAGATGAAAAGATATCAAATGTTCAAAATCAAAAAATCGCAGAACAATTAGGCTTGTATCGTAATTTTATAAGGGATCTGGTCAAGGGGGAGGGGCTTTTGGATAAAAAAATTTATATAGTAATCCCCTTCTCTCAACTTGAATTAGGACCAGCAAGTCTTGGTCAGGCGCAGATGCAGGGGAAGAAAATGTTATCTTTAAATGAACGCGTAAAGTCAGGTTTAATTTCAAAAAGAAACAATGTCACAATCCAGGTTGAGAGAATGGGACTCATTGCCAGACCGCTTGCAACAAACGAACTAATCAAGCTGTATTATGAAATATTTAATCAGGAATTTATAACGCTTGATTTCAATTCGAATGACATTAGGAATGTCATACTCTAGTCATATAAAAAATAAAATATAAAATATCAAAAATACATATAAAATAGTGAATACTTTCCGAATAATATTTCATATTTAATATGTGTATTTACTATTTAATTTTTAATATTTAATTTGATTACCATGTTTGGTTTAAATAAAAAATCACAACAAGCCGAGGCTCCTCAACAAAACACAGGGCAACATCAAGTTGTCAAAGTGCCCAAGAATCCAAAGGCAAAAACCGCGCCTTCTGCCTACAGTGCGCTGAGGCAGGGGTCAGTTTCGGTTGTTGATCTAATTTCCCCTTCATCTATTGAAGTTGATTTTAAACATATCAGGGTGGGAGATAAATTTTTTAGAAGTTTTTTTGTAGTAGATTATCCCCGCCAAGTCTCCCCAAACTGGCTTTCTATTTTAATTGACTATAAAGAGACCATGAATATCTCAATGTTTATTTATCCTGTGGAAAGCAAGGATGTTCTCGCTAATCTTAGACGGAAAATTTCCGAGATGGAAGCAACCCTTCAGTCTGACGCCGAACAAGGACTTGAACCGGACCCAAAAATCGGAGCGGCACTTGAAGACGCAATAGCGCTGCGGGAAGAGCTTGCGAGAGGACTTGAAAGGTTCTTTCAATTTGGGCTATATATTACCTTATCCGCCTCAACCATTGAGGAGCTTGATACAAAAAGCAAAGAATTAACTTCTCTTCTTGCCTCAAATCTCTTGGTTGTTAAATCCTCCACCCTTCAAATGGAAGATGGATTTAAAACCACACTGCCCTCAGGAATTGACAAATTATTCCTGACCCGAAATATGGACACCACTTCCCTTGCCTCAACTTTTCCTTTTACATCATATGAAATATCTCACCCCAATGGAATTTTATACGGAGTCAACACAATCAATAATTCCCTGGCGATTGTTGACCGTTTCTCTTTTGAGAACGCGAATGAGGTGGTTTTCGGAAAATCGGGATCGGGAAAATCTTTTCTTGTTAAACTTGAGATTCTACGCCAGATGATGTTTGACGCTGAAATTTTAATAATTGATCCCGAGGATGAGTATCGTACCCTCTGTCATGCTTTGGACGGAGAGTATATCAATTTTTCAAAAAATTCGGAAGTAAAAATCAACCCCTTTGCTTTGCTCGCTGATGATCTAACAGAAGCTCAGCTTGGGATAAAAATCCTGTCTCTTCATGGATTACTAAAAACAATGCTTGGAGAAATGTCTCCAACACAAGAGGCAATACTTGACCGGGCCATAGTTCTTTCCTATAAGCAGAAGGGAATAACGCCTGATCCGGTAACCTTTAAAAACGAGCCGCCAATCCTTGAAGATCTCTACAAAACCCTTTTGAACATGGAAGAGCAGGACGCACGAGAACTTTCATTTCGGCTGGAAAAACATATTAAGGGGGGCTTTTCCGGTCTTTTCAATCAACAAACTAATTATGACATTAAAAATCGGATAACTGTTTTTTCGCTGAAGCAACTTGAGGATGTTTTGCGCCCTATTGCAATGCATGTTGTTTTAGATTTCATTTGGAATCGTGTCCGGACAAAACTTAAAAAAAGAATTTTGGTAGTTGATGAAGCATGGTACTTGATGAAACATCCGGATTCGGCGAGTTTCCTTCAGGGTATCGCGAAACGAGCCCGAAAATACTATCTTGGCGTAACAACTTTAACACAGGATATTGAAGATTTCTTGTCAAGCGATTATGGAAAATCAATTCTTTCAAATTCTTCGGTACAGATTCTCTTAAAGCAAAATTCATCAGAAGTTGAAGTTTTGGCAAAAACGCTTTTTCTATCAGAAGGAGAAAAACAATTTTTGGTTACGGCGCAAGTGGGGGAGGGGCTTTTATTTGCCGGCCAGAATCATATTACGGCGCAGTTTGTTGCTTCTTCTTATGAATATGACTTAATCACTTCAAAACCTCAGGATTTGCTTGCTCAAGAAGAAAAGTCCGAGATTCCGGGCTTTGAGACACAAGCTCCTGCCCCGATTGAGGTTGGCGGGGCAGAGGTTCCACCTGCGGCCGCTTCCGATCAGGGAATCAAAGTAATACCGGTTGAAAAAACCCCACAACCCTCTGCGAACCCTGAGAATAACCCGCCTATTGTTCCAACCGGCTCAAAATAGTAAAAAATGGAAAACGATGCGGAATCCATTATCTCCTCCGAAGAAAAAAAAGAGGCCTTAAGGAGAAGCCGGGGCTATTTTAAAATTTCGGGAGTGCTTTATGGGGCATTTGATGAAGATTCCACAAATGAGGCTGTAATTTCAGGAATAACAATTGGAATATTGGGTAAATTTCAAAGCCAAACCTTAATATCCGGGATAAGCGGAGATTTTGAATCAGGGGATCTTCCGGAAGGGAAATATACTCTTTCCTTTCGAGATCCGTCTCAAAAATATTCTCATTCACCAATCAAGCTGAATCTTTTAAAAGATATTTATTTGCCCGTCCACATGTTGCTGCCCGGAGCAGATAAGAAAGGCAGGAGAGGCTCAAATTTAAGATCTGCTCTGTCAGGCATTGTCTTAAACCGCAAAAAAAAGCCTATCCCGGGCGCCATAATTACCATAAACAGCCTCACTATAGAGAAAAAAGGCCAAAATATTTTAGGGAAGGCTCTCTCAAAAATTTTTCCGCGCTTTATAAAAGGACAAGAAAAACCAGTTTCGATTAATTTAACTACAAATATTCTTGGCATGTTTTCTTTGGGAAGATCAGTGCCAAAAGGATCTTATATTGTCAGGTGCAGCGATAAATCAGGACAATATCGTTTTTCAAGCAAGTTTATAGTGATCCGCGACAAATCCTTTCCGTTTATTGTCTTCATAGGATACTCCTCTTCCGATCTTGAAGAACTGCGGAAAAAGCTCGAAGAAGAAAAAGAAGCACAAGAAAAGGAAAAGCTTGAAAGAGCAGCTCAAGAAAAACTCGAAAAGGAAAAACTCGAAAAGGAGATGGGGGAATTTCCGCAAGTCCAAAAGCAACCGGAATCAATTCCAAATCAAAAAGTCGGGTCTGTCCGCCAAGTATTTATCCGCACCAATTATTTAAGGCCTTTATCAAATGTCGCCGGCAGGAGCTCCTCTTTCGCATTAAGAGGTACCGGGAGAATAATAAGCGGAGGCTTGAGTAACGCAACAAACGCTATTAACTATTTGGCACAAGTAATAAGAGCAGGATCTATCGCAGCGCGGGCTCTAGCAGTTTTGGGGTCAACTCCTGTGGGTTGGGTAGTTGGAGCAGCAATCGCAGTAGCTTTAATCATAATTTTACTTGTTCTCTTTTTTATGAGAGGTTCTCCCTCTTTTCCAAGCGAACTTGGAGAAGCAGCCCCCGTCGGAGGGGAGAGAAGAGGAGGGACAGGGAGTATTGCTTCCTGCGTTTTTTATAGAGGCCCGGAGCCTGAATTAAAATTCGGCAATCCTGAGATGGCGCAGTATGTGGAATCCGTTTCCGCCAAAGTTGGAGTTCCTGCTGCGGTTGTGGCAGGAATAATGCGGGTTGAATCCGGAGGCAAACTTGCCAGAGTTGATCCGGCTTATTTTGCCTCCGACTATGATGATACTTCAAGCGGCGTTGCATATGGCATCATGCAGTTTACTCCCGGCACTTTCCTTGGTACTTTCGCAAGAAATGCTACTGAACTAAATACTATCTTTGGCAAGACAGATGCAAGGGCAGAAATTGACCCGCAGCAAAATGTTTTCCCCACTAACTATTTGAGAATATATAGCATCAGGGATTCAATAATCGCAACAGCTTTTAAGGTAAAGAATGATAAGCAAAGTATAAATGGCGATGGGCCATGGGATCAGGCAACTGTGTATGAAATTGCAAGAAGGTATTATGGATGTCTCCTGTACCCAAGCTGCTCTGATGGTCCTTACAATTATGGCGAGGACGTCTGGAGGAGTTATTCTAATTGCCAAGCAGCTCCCGCGACAGAGCTTGCTATAACCTGCCCGCTTGATCCAATCGGCAATACTGCCTTTGTCACATGCGGAACAGCGGCAAGGCCTGTAAACTTATGCGGACATGGAGGTCTGGGGTACCCTGCATGCACACAGCCTCCTTACGCAGTCTGTCCATATTCCGAACAGCTGAAAAACGCGATAGATGTCGTTTCCAGAAACGGATCAGGAGTTCTGCTACCTGTTTATCTTCCTCTAATTAACGGTTCTGTTGCTCAATGGCGTTTTGAGGGAGGCTTATCTATCCCTCTTGATGGAGGATGGAGACAGATGTATAATGCAGAGTTTAATGGTCATTCCATAAATCTTGAGCTTACACACTTGTCCGAAGCTCGTCCTGGGCAAATTGATGCGCCTATTGAATCAAAAACTCAAGTAGCAACAACATATTCCGGAGGAAATCCTCATTTACATATCGGTGTGACAGTTGACGGCAAACCCGTTGATCCGATAGCAGATCTTTTCATGTGCGCGCAATGAGTTATAATGATTAATAATGAATAAATTGATTAATAGAAAAATTTTGCTTGCGATATTAATAATCCTCATGTTAATTCCTCTTTTTCTTTATTTGCTGCGCCCAAATCAAATAACGGATGGAAAAAGACCGGTCTTGCCTGCTCCCACCCTGCCGGAAAATCCATCTCCTACATTGCCACAAAACCAACTTAGAATACTGAGGCACTCTTTGCCTGAACGAAAGCTAGGTTTATATGAGGGTTTTGTGATTGAGTTCTCCGATACTCCATCTCCCTCCGAATTTTACTACGAAGCAATTCCTCAAACGCCAATCAATTTAAGTCTTGAGGGAACAACTATTCTATTAAGTCCCAAGCCCACATGGAATCCTGATGCAAATTATACCATCATTATAAAAAAAGAGACGCAAGATACCTATGGAAATTTCCTTGATAAAGATTATGTTTTTAAATTTAAAACTGTTTTAACGAGAGGAATATAAGCTTACTCCTGAACTCTCACCGGCATTATAATGTGGAGAAAATCGGGATCTTCTTCCGTTTTAAAAATGGTTGGCTCAATCGAGCTTAACAGCTCCATGGAAACGGTCGTATCAGGGAGGTTCTTGAGAAGATCTGAAAGGAATTTAATATTGAATGCAATTTCATTATCCTCCCCCTCCTGCTCTCCCTCAAGAATAACTTCCCCCTCCCCAAGCCCGGAGGATCGGGCGTGTATCTTAACCTTGCCGCCCGCGACATTAACTTTTACGATATTTGCCGATTCTCTTGCGAAAACAGATGCGATTTTAAGCTTTTGCATGAATTCCTCAGTGTCAAGATTAATTTTTGTATGGCTCGCCTCAGGAATAACTCTTTCATAATTGGGAAATTCTCCGTTAATCAATCTTCCAACCAAAATAACATCCTCTGTTTCAAAAATCACCTGATTCGCTTTTTTATAAATATACATCTTGATTCCATTTGGCGCTTTTAATAAAATTGCCTCCGAAATAAGCCTGGCGGGTAAAATTAAGGAGGAGGATTCATCAAATATCTTTTTGTTTTTCAGTCTTTTTAATGACAATCGGAATCCGTCTGTTGCCACAAAGTCTATATCTTCTCCTTTTTGGGATAATAAAATTCCTGTTAACTCGGGTCTTGAATCATCGGAAGATACCGCAAAAACCAGCTTTGAAAAAATTTGTCCTAATTCTCCTTCGGCAAAAGTGCGTATTTTTTCTCCTTTCTGCTCAAAAATGTTGGGGAACTCCTCGCGCGCAATCGTCTGAAAAACAATTTTGTTATTGCGTGATCGCAATACAAGGCTCTCTTTCTCAAGAACCATCTCCACTTTATCTTTTGGGAGAGAAGAAATTGTCTCGATAAACTGCTTACCCGGAATGGTTGTTGCTCCTTTTTCCTCAATTTTTGCAGGAATTTTAATTCTTACACCAATTTCAAGGTTTGTAGCATAGATGAAAAGCCCTTCGGGCGCGGCAACTAATAAAATATTTGAAAGAACGGGAATTTGGGAATGAAGAGGTAATATTTTAGATAATACAGGCAGGTAGTTTTCTATATTTTCTACGAGAAATTCTACTTTCATAAAAATGCGAATGGCTGAATAGCTAAATGGTTAGAATAGTTAGATAGTTAGATAGTTTTTTTGGACATAACCATGTGGCCATTTTAACCATTTCAACTATTTTTTTTATTTGTTGTAGCAGTATAAAGGTAAAAGCGTAAAAAAGCAAACAAACTAGGCAGGTTTTTACTCAAGCAGATTTTCTTTAATTTTCCTTTTTATGAATTGAATTTCTTCTTTTGTTTTTTCCGAAAGAGTTATCATCTCTCTAATTTTATCAACTGCATGCATAACGGTTGTATGATCCCGTCCGCCAAGAAGATTTCCTATTTCAACAAAAGTCATTCTTGTTTCCTCTTTTAAGAGGAACATGCATATATGCCTTGGCCCAACTAAAAAGGAGTCTCTTTTTGCGCCCTTAAGCTGCGTCGACTTAATATTATAAAAAGAACAAATTGTTTCAATAATATTGTCCGGGTGAAGGAAGCTTGGGGCTTGTTTTGTTTTACCAAGAACAGGCAGAACATCATCCAGTTGAAGTTCCCTTGCGTCACCGGAGACTACTGACGATAGCCTTAGGAGAAAACCTTCAAGCGCCCTTGTATCTACGATCCTCTCGGCAACTGCCTTAGCAGATTCATAAGATAGATTTAAGCCATATTTTTTACTTTTAATAAGAAGGATCGCGGCTCTGAGCTCAAAGTCCGGAGGTTCAATATCCACAGTCAATCCTCCTTCAAATCTTGATGCAAGTCTTGCTTCGATTTTTTTTATTTCAGAAGGCGGTCTGTCGGAAGAAAGCGCCACCTGATGCCCCTTGTCAACAAGTGTATTAAATGTGTGAAAGAGTTCTTCTTGAACTCTTTCTTTTCCGGCCAAAAACTGCACATCATCCAATAGCAGAATGTCAACATTTCTAAATTTTTTCCGTAGGTGCGCCGTGGTTTTATCCCTTATTGCCTCTACCACTTCATTTGTAAATTCTTCCGTTGTTAAATAAATAATTTTATTCTCGGGGTGCTCATCAAAAACTTTATTTGCAATAGAATTCATCAGATGAGTTTTACCCACGCCAACCGTTCCATATAGGAAAAGGGGGTTATATTTTGTTCCGGGATTGGAAGCAACTGTTAAAGCCGCTGTGTAAGCCAATTGATTGCTCTCAGAAACCGCAAGGGAATCAAAAGTAAAATCAGGCCTTATCCTTTGTGGCCTTGCTTTTTGAGCTATATTTGTAATGTCTTTTGCAAAAAGAGGGCCCTCTGTCGATTTTCTACTTTTGCCGGCCCCTCCGGCCGAAGTAAAAATCAGACTAACATTTTGCAGAGTTTTTTTATCTAAGATTTTCTTAATCAAAGAATAATAGCGTTTCTCAATATACTCGGCAGTTATATGGGTTGGAGCATCAATGGTTGCAACAGAGGACTCAAGAGAAACAAGCACGGTAGGTTTAAAAAAAGTAAGGAAGATAGGCTTTGAAACCTCAATCTCAACTTCGGCCAGTACTTCCTTCCACAATTCTTCCATGATAAAAGTTTTTCGGGGCAGGGAAATGCTTTTTGGCCTGCCAGCTCGCCTCGCTGCGAAGCGGGCCGGCAGGCAGGTGTAGAAAGTATACGGATGTGGATAACTTTTTGTCAAGGGATTAAAAAAAAGATATAATAGTTTTAAGCGAATTTATGAAAATTGGTTTTTTCACCGATGCTTTTTTGCCTCAGCCAAACGGTGTTTCAACCTCGGTTAATGAGTCTGCGAAAGAGCTTGAGCGTCGCGGACATGAAGTTTTTATTATTGCTCCAAAGTTTCCCGGATATACCGATCAGGAAACAAATGTCATAAGGATTCCTTCCGTAAGAGTAAGCAAACAACCTGAAACAAGACTTGGATTAAGCCTTCCGAACAGATCCTTAAAGAAAATTTTATCTATTGAATTTGATATTATTCATGGTCATTCAGGAGGGCCGGTTACTCTGCTGGGATGGGAAATTGCCAGGCTTAAAAAAATTCCTTTTGTCGGTACTTATCACACATTATGGAACAGGTACACTCATTATTTTTTAAAAGGAAAGATTGTGACGCCAAAAATGATGGAAAAAGCTACAAAAATTTTTGCTAATAGAATTGATCATTTAATCGCGCCAACAAAAAGAGTGGAAAAAGAACTGCGCTCATATGGCGTTAAAGCCCCGATTTCTGTTGTGCCAAGTGGAATTGATGTGGAAAAGTTCAGGAGAACCGAACCCGGAATTTTGCGAGAAAATCTTGCGATTAGAAATGACCCAATACTGCTTTTTGTGGGGAGGCTTTCACGAGAGAAATCTGTTGATTTTCTCCTGCAAATGTTTAAAGAGGTCTTGAAAAAAGCGCCAAACGCTCATTTTGTTTTAATTGGGGAAGGGAGCGACAAAAAAAAACTTGAAAGACTTGCAAATAGACTTGGGATTCAAAAGAGGGTTCATTTTTTGGGAGAAATTGGAGCGCAAGACATACATAAAGTATACGCAGATGCAACTGTTTTTGTTTTCTCTTCAACAACCGAAACTCAGGGCTTGGTTATTTTAGAGTCTCTTTCTGCCGGAGTCCCGGTTGTGGCGGTGGATGACCCTGCTTATGAATGCATTAAAAATGGCGAGAATGGTTTTTTGGTTAGATATGACAAAAAAGAATTTGCCTCAAAGGTTCTCTTGCTAATTGGAGATCGCGATTTAAGGCAAAAACTCTCAAATAATGCAACCTTGTCTGCCAAAAAATTTTCAGTAAAAACAACCGTTAATTCTCTTGAGGCTATTTACTTTAAGTTGATTGAGGCGTCAAATCAAGAAAGTGTTCAGAGAATAATGGACCAGAACGAGAGGAAGGAGCGCTTTCTTGTTGTCAATATTGCATTTTGGGCAACTATAGTTGCGACAAGGCTTTTTATTTTTACTTTTTTTCCGGTTAACGAAACCTATCCAAAATTGATTATCGGGACTGAATATTTTTATCGTTTTACACTTGGACTGTTGCTTGTTCTTCTTTCTTTGTCTTTTTATATTAAAAAGAGAAACACAGGCCTTTTGCCTCTTTTATTCTTAGGCTGGGGTCTTGGATGGATCGCCGATGAATTTTGGTCATTGTTTAATTCTCCGCTAAAAGTCTCCGATTACTGGAATCCTCTTAATCTTTTCCCTATACTCACCTTAGGACTGCTGCCTCTCCTACTGTCAAAAATTAATATAGAAAACAAGCCAAAATTTTACATAAATTCAAAAGAAAATATTCACCTTAATCCTGATAATCCAAAAATAACCGTTGTGATACCAGCTTATAATGAGGCTGAATTTATTGGAACAACACTTAAAAGCATTCTCAATCAAACATACAGGAATTTTGAACTTATTGTCGTTGATAACAACTCGACCGACAATACCCGGCAAGTGGCCGAAAAATATGGGGCAAAAGTAGTTTTTGAAGGGAAAAAAGGCGTTGCTTCTGCCCGCGATAAAGGATTTCGTGAGGCACGCGGGGAAATTATTGTTTGCACCGATGCTGATTCTATAGTTCCGGAGAATTGGCTTGAAAAGATGGTTTCAGCATATGAAAAGGAGCCGGATCTTGTGGGCTTTGGAGGGTTGGGGGTCCTTTATTCCGGCACAGTTACGGCAAGAGCCGCGGCAAGATATCTTTTTTCCGGCTTTTGGTTTTTGGATAAAATTTTATCAGGAGGCTGGAATCTTGCCGGCTTCAATATGTCAGTTAAGAAAGCTGCATTCTTAAAGATCGGGGGCTTTGACACCAATCTCACACTGGGGGAGGATATAGACCTTGCGGAAAGATTAAGATCGGTTGGAAAAGTTAAGATCGACTCAAGCTTTTTAGTAAATGTTTCCGGAAGAAGATACAGATTTGGCCTGCTGAGAGGTGTCTTAACATATGCGCCGTCTTGGTTTATGCGGGTGGTTTTCAAAAAGGATAAATTTTTAACTTTTAACCCTGTGAGAAGTGAGGGGCTTGCTTCCTCAGGAGCATATCTTCTCCCTTTAGGTTTTGTGGTTTTCCTTCTTGCCGTATTGTTTTATGCAGCAAACCAAAATCTTCTTGAAAGACTTAAGCTATTCTAAATTTTTATAAACTACAACAAGCAAGGAGATAAAAGGAATCGCAAGAAGAGCACCTGCAATACCCAAAAGCTTTCCTCCGATTATTATTCCAACAATAATTACTATTGGATTGAGCCCAACCGCTCTCTGCATAATTCTTGGAACAAGAATATTATTCTCAAGCAGTTGAATCAAAAAATATGAAATCGCAACAACCAAGGCCAAAATAGGCGAGGTGTTTAAGGCAACAATGATTGCCGGAATCGCAGAAAGAATTGGTCCGATAGTTGGGACTATCTCAAGAATTCCGGCTATTATTGCAAGCGGAAGAGCAAAGTCTACCCCAAGGGCTGATAAGACAGCCCAAGTTAAAACTCCTATGAACCCTGATAAAACAATCTGTCCCCTTAGCCAGCTTCCAAGCTTGTCTTCAGCTTGAATTGTTGCGCTTTCAACTTTTTCCCTTATTGTTTTTGGGAAAAGAGATGCGAAACTTTTTCTAACAGTATCTCTGTAAAGAAGGAGATAGAAAGATATGGCAAGAATGCTGACGGCAGAAAATAGGCCTCCAAAAATTTTACTTGTAAAAAGAAGGGCATTTTTTCCTATGTTTTGAAGTTCTGTATTTGCGATCGACTGAAGCTGAGAAGCGTCAATTTTTGTGCCAAAGATTCCAATTTCCTGATCAATATAAGAGGGAAATTTTGACAGAAGGAGTTGGACTTGAAAAATTAAAAAAGGAAGCAAGGAAATTACGATTAAAAAAACGAAGGCCAGGGCAATTACATAGGGCACAATAACTGCCAGAGGCTTTGGAAATCTGGCTCTCAAGAGAAAGTCAACATAAGGAGATACTGCCGCCATCAATATATAAGAAACAAACAGGGCAATTAATACCTCTCTGATTTCTATAACAAGCCAACCAATTCCAATAATTAATAAGGCTGTAATTATTTGGTTTTGTCCTAAAAATTTAATTACTCTGCTCATTTTAATTTCTTGCCCTGATTATAAGCAATAACGCTTCGTTCTTCAAGTTAAAGAGGTTTATTGTGTATAATTTAAATGCATGGGGCAGATTCTCCTATTTGATATTGATGGGACTCTTTTTGACGCGGAGAAATTCGGAAAACTCACCAGAGAGGAATTTCTCCGAATTTTAAATATTGATGAAGAGAATTTGATGAGAACAATTGCCGATTATTATTCTTCACTTGAAGCAAGCACAGATTATAATCCAAGAGAGATAACTGTTTTCATGGGAGAAAAATACAATATTGATCCAAAGCTTTTGGATAAATTATTTTGGGAAGAAGATAAACATTATCAAGAGTCTTTATTTCCGGAAACGCTATCTGTTTTACAACAGCTTTCCGAGAAAAAAACTTTAGGCATTTTTTCCCAAGGACTTGAAGATTTCCAGCTTCATAAGCTTGAGGCAAGCGGAATAAGAGATTTTTTTAATAAAGCATTTATTTTTGTCCGAAGGAGGAAGTCGCTTGAAGATGCAACCGGGGATTTGCCAAAAGGCGCAACTGTTATTGACAACAATCATCAAGTGGTTCTGAAATTTTCTCCTGTTGTTAATACAATTTGGATAAACAGAAAATCTCAAGATTCAGATCCTCAAATCAAAACCATCCACTCACTCGAAGAACTAATAACTTCAGCCAAAGGCTGATCCACCTCTGGCGGAAATAACTAATAACTTGGTTAAATCCTTTTTTCCCAAGCGTGAGGCCGGCACAGGACTAAGGCATTGTCTTTATCGTGAACGAAAATCTCAATTTTAAAACCGGCTCTCGCAAATAGCTGAAATATGTCATCTTTTGTGAACCGCCTTGAAATTGCAAGTCTTACCTTTTGATCTTTGGTAAATCGAATAAGACTTCCTCCATACATTCTTTCCCAGTTTTTCCCAAAATGAAGTTGATGCTCAAATTGACGTTTGGTTTTGTTATATATTCCTTCAATATTGCCATCACTTCGCTTAATTCCAATTTTTTCAGGGATAGTCCACAGCCACTCAATCACTGATCTTTGATTGTATTCCACTAAGGGAATATTTTTTGGATTGTGAAATGCTAACCCTACTAATAACAAATCTTCATCTCCCATGCTGTCTCGTAGATTTATAAGAACTCTATGTGGGTCTAGCGTGTTTCCGATAGTGTTACCCAAGAATGTAATAAGGTTGTTGTGTTGGTATCTTCGATGGAGGTAGTAGGTAGTATGTGCAATGTTGCCAAACTCGAAATCATCAATAAATTTTTCGAAAGCTAAATTAGGGTGAGATATTTCTATGGTTTGCTCCGCAATGTCAAGCATTCTTGCACTAATGTCCAAAGCGGAATATGCAGAAGCCCTTCTTGTAATATGCGAGATGAAAAATGCCGCTTTTTTACCATCTCCGCACCCAACGTCCAAGAGGTTAAATTTTTTTCGCTCGAAATATCTTAAAAAGTGTTCTTTCTTGTCAAAAATTATCTCGGTTTCCGAGCCTCCTCCAACTGCGGGGGCGTATATTGATACATAGCGGTCTGCGCCTTCACCCAGGTATTCGAACTTTATAGGAATTTCACGCCTTCCAACCAATGCTGTTATCAATTCTGCTTCTTGGGCCTCGGTTAAAAATTGATTTTTCTTCTTCTTGCTTTCAAGGAACTTGATTACATCCGAGCGCAAGACTCGCCATTCTTTGCCGATTTTTGATGCAGGGAACTTGCCGGCTCGCGCCCATCTATAAATTGTATTTGGGTCAACCTGCAAAAGCTTTGCCGCCTGTTTTATTGTTAGTATCGGTCTTTCCATTTATACAGTATTATACTATGTCATATTTTAGTGTCAAACAATCATTTTGTTTGGGGGTTGATTTTTGTTTTACGATTAGGTAAAATGTAATACGATTATGAATCAAACAATAGTTAGCACCAAATATCAAGTGGTTATTCCAAAAGAGGTACGGAAAAAGGCGGGAATCAAACCTGGTCAAAAGATGAATGTTCATGTAGTAGGAGAACAAATAATATTATCTCGGCCGATTATTAAAGAAAAACTAAATTGGCCGGAAGATTATTACAAAAAATTAGGGGGGTTATGGAAAAATATTGATGTAGAAAAATACATAGAGGAAGAAAGAAACTCCTGGGAATGAAAATTGCCTTAGATTCTAATATCTTTATTTACGCCCTTGAAAATAAAAAAGAGTTAGGAGATCTCTCAAGAAAATTACTAGCAGAACTGAAGGAACAAAATCATCAACTTGTTACTTCCGTATTAACTATCCAAGAAGTATTAGTTGGGGTTTATAAAGAACGTCTCGTCAATAGAATTAACGAATATTTAGAATTTATATCTGGTGAGGGAAGAATAGCCGTAATAGATTTTAATAGAGAGGTGGCTGTAATTTCAGCCAGAATCAGAGCAGATTACCCTCAGATAAAAACTCCAGACGCAATCCAGCTAGCAACGGCAATAAATCAAGGCGCAAGTAGATTCTATACGGCAGATAAAAAACTCCCAAAAAAAATCGGAAGACTTACGATTAAATCCATTTAGATAAATAATCTATAATCAATAACCTGCCCGCTATTAGCGTGAGCGTTGCAGGCGGGTATATAATCAATAGACTTATGGTTATTCTGGGGATTGATCCGGGGATAGCAAGAACAGGATGGGGAATTGTCAGTTGTCAGTTGTCAGTTGTCAGTTGTCAGAGTTATGGGTGCATTGAGACCGAGGCGGGATTGCCGCTTGAACGGAGACTGCAAATTATTCGGGAAGAACTTGTTCGAATTATAAAAAAGCATAAGCCTCAAGCTTTAGGAATCGAAGAATTGTTTTTCAATACGAATGCAAAGACTGCTTTGATTGTGGGACAAGCAAGGGGAGTAGTAATAGTAACTGCTGCCGAACTTGGTCTAGAAATTTTCTCCTATACTCCACTTCAGGTAAAAACAGCGATAACAGGATACGGACGCGCTGAAAAAGACCAGATGGGAAAAATGGTAAAAATGCTTCTTAATTTAAAGGAAATTCCAAAACCTGACGATACAGTTGATGCCCTCGCCTGCGCAATCACTTGCGCCTTCTCTCATAAGTTTGTCTAGCCTCTCCGGTTATCGGTTCTCAGTTTTCGGTTTTCAGAGTTTGGTTTGCCAGTTTTCTGTCTGTCGGTTTTAGACTGATTGACTGATAACCGATAGACCAGTTTCCGACAACTGATGACCGAGAACCCCGGCCTCGCTCCGCGAAGCGGGGCGGGCTGATAACTGAATGGTGTGCTATAATCGTTGTGCCCCGCGGAGCGGGGTAAACATGATTGGGTATCTTGCTGGGACTGTAATAATTCGCGACGATCCATATTTAATAATTGATGTTAATGGTGTTGGGTATAAAGTTCATGCGGCGTCTGATGTTCTCTCCTCAGTTTCTGTTGGTTCAAATCTGAAATTATTCACCTATACTCATGCTCGAGAGGATGTTCTGGGGCTTTACGGGTTTTCGAGGTATTCAGACCTCAAATTGTTCGAATCGCTAATTAATGTTTCGGGGGTTGGGCCAAGGACAGCCATTGGAATTTTTGCGATTGGGACAGGCGATGAAATTATCAAGGCAATAATTGATGCGGATGTTTCTTTCTTTTCCGGTGTTCCCCGCCTTGGATCAAAAAATGCCCAAAAAATAATAATTGAGCTTAAAAATAAAGCAGGCGGTGGAGAACTAGACCTCTCTGACAGCTCGAATCATTCCCGAAACGAAGTGACTTCGGCTCTGAAAACATTCGGTTTTTCGGCAGGCGAAATAAATGAGGCAATGAGAAATATTGATGTCCATGGAAAAAAGACTGAAGAGCAGATAAAGGAAGCACTGAAATACTTAGGGAAATAGATTATGTATTGTAGATTGTAGATTATTTTAATTCAAAAATAATCAATAATATCTAATCTATAATCAATAATTTCTATGGCAGATAAACCTAAAACAAAGAGTTCGATAGTAACGGAAAACACAACTCCTGAAGAAGAAGTTGTTTTTACTTCTCTTCGGGTTTCCGATTGGGAAGATTTTGTTGGACAGGAACCTGTCAAAAAATCTATTCAAATTGGCATCCGGGCGGCAAAAAAAAGAAAAGAGTCACTTGAGCATGTTCTGCTTTATGGTCCTCCCGGGCTTGGTAAAACAACCCTTTCCCATTTGATTGCACGCGAAATGGGCGCAAATATAAGGGTGACATCGGGTCCTGCAATTGAGCGGGCGGGAGACCTGGCTTCTATTCTTACAAATTTAGAACCCGGGGATGTTTTATTTATTGATGAAATACATCGTTTAAACAAAGTTGTCGAGGAGACCTTATATCCTGCAATGGAAGAATATTGTCTTGATATTATTATTGGAAAGGGGCCATCAGCGCGTACGGTTCGCCTAGATTTGCCAAAGTTTACTATAGTTGGCGCAACAACCCGCGCAGGGATGCTGTCCGGACCTCTTCGTGACCGGTTTGGGGTTGTGCATCGGATGGTATTCTATAATCCAAAAAACCTCGAACAAATAATCGAAAAGGCTGCCAGGAAACTCAAGGTTAAAATTGATAAAAAATCAATTTCGGAAATTGCAAAAAGAGCACGGGGAACCCCCAGAGTTGCCCTCCGATTATTGAAGCGCGCCCGGGATTATACCCAAGTGCATGGAGACGGCTCAATTACTTTTGAAACGGCAAGTAGGGCCCTTGATCTTATAGAGGTTGATCCTCTTGGTCTTGATAATCTGGACAGAAGATATCTTAAAAGTATTATTGAAAAACATAGCGGTGGCCCAGTTGGAGTTGAAACAATTGCCGCATCGCTTGCCGAGGATGTGGGAACAATCGAGGAGATTGTTGAGCCATATTTGCTTCAGATAGGCTTTATAAAAAGGACAAGTAGGGGTCGGGTAACAACTCCTTCAGCCTATAAGCATCTGGAGATTAAGCACAGGAATTCCCCGGAACAAAAATCACTACTTTAAAAAAATAGAACTCTTGACTAAGATTAGCAGTCAGTATTTGACTTCTCTTTCTCTTTTAGAATAAAGTTTTATTATGGAGAAAGAGAGTTTTCTGACTCGCGAAAAACTTCTCGGTGATCAACAATTTATAAAGTCCCCCTTAAAATTTATTGTCTTTTTATTCATAGTCCTTACATTCCTCGATCTAATTTATTTAAATTACAAGATTTTAACCCAACCAAATGAGCAAAAACTGCAAACTTCAATTGGAGCGACAAAAGGCTCTGCCCCATCGGAATCTGCTTCTCTTACTGAAGCACTTGATATTTGCCCACAGAGTTGTGTTGCTCAAATAAATCAAGCTGTTTCCTCATCGAATATAAAAAAAACGGAGACTATAGTTCAGGCTGAGAGTTTAGCTCGTGAGTTTTTTATTCCCCTCGGGTCAAGCGTTAACTTCTCCGACGACTGGCAAGATGTTGCCGGTCTTCAGGCGT
>MFPJ01000018.1 GCA_001782675.1 Candidatus Levybacteria bacterium RIFCSPLOWO2_12_FULL_39_17 | reverse complement strand
TTCCTGCTCGCTTACAATTGGGGTTGGAGGTTGAGCCGGAGCAGGAGTAACTCCTGTGTTTCTGAAAAGAAAAAATCCCCCAACAAGAAGGATTATTATAATCAATGCAATTATTAAGTTTTTACTCATTAAATAAGATTAACCTGGCAATATTAGTTTGCTGTGGGTTTTATGTAAGAAAATGCTAATAAATTGCTTTGTTGTTTTTTAAGAATTTTTTTTTGCATTTTTCAACTTTATGATAAAAGCGGTGCCCCCCGGCTTATTTTTTTCAACCGAGATTTCTCCTCCATATCGTTCTATTGTGGTTTTAACAATATAGAGTCCTAGTCCGGAATGGCCCGTTTCCCCATACCTAAAACCTTCTTTAAAAAGATTTTTCTTAATTTTGGCCGGAATACCCTTTCCGTTATCTGCCAATCTAATGATAACACTCTCCTTGTTATCCTTAATAGAAATTGTAATTTTGTCTGCTTTTCCATGAACCTGGGCATTCCCAATTAAATTTTCAAACACGGAAACCAGCGCCTCATCTGCCAAGACTACCCCGTCTCCCTGAAGACTAAGCTTCATATCGGCAAATCTTTCCGAAATCTCTTTTAAAACTTTTCCAACCCGCAAAGGGAGAAGGTTTTCTCCGCTTGACACTGCAGTCTCAAGTTCCTTCATTTGGGTAAGTAATTTTTCACTTCTGTTTATTGCAGCAATCGCAATTTTTGCCGGCCTATCTTCTTTTTCTTTAAGAAGATCTAGGCTTAGTTTAATTACTGTGAGGTTATTGAGAATGTCATGGCGTAAAATTTTATTAAGAAGTCTTAGGATTTTATTGAGTTTCAATACTTTTTCCTCAGCCTTGCGCCTTGCGTCTATTGCCCGCCCAAGTTCATACGCATTAAGCTCAAGCTCTACCCAAGAGGCTAAATATTTAAGTATTTTTTGGTTTTCTTTACTAAGTCTTCTTGGTCTTCTGTCTTTAATACAAAAGGCTCCAACTCTTTGCCCATCCGCAGCTTTTAAAGGCACCCCGGCATAAAATCTAACACGGGGCCTTCCAACAACCAACGGGTTGTTTCGAAATCGTGGATCCTTCTTTGCGTCAGGGATAATAAAAATGTCGGAGGCAAGCATTGCGTGACCACAGAAAGACATTGCTCTTTCCCCATCCCTTACTCCTAATCCTTGACATGATTTAAACCACTCGCGATTTGAATTAATTATTGAGATTGTCGAAATTGGAACCTTAAATAAATCTACCGCTAGGCGAGTGATCCTGTCAAAACGCTCCTCGGGCTCAGTTTCTAAAATACCCAACCGATAGACCGATTCAAGTCTTATCTTCTCATTTTTCGGAATTGGGGCAGGTACATAAGAAAGTTTTTTCTTTAAAGCTGCCATCTATCCTGTAATATACCACTCTCTTTGTTTTTTATCCAGGGGAATTTTGGTTTTGTTTTTGTGGACTATTTGTGGAAACAGCCCTTTTTGTATTGTGTAAAAAGTGTTGTTTAAAAATTTAGTGAGTCTTTGGTTTTTCAAAAAATAAATTTTTTTGTTTTGTTCAATGTTTTCCATTTAGATATCCACCGGTTTTCCACAAAAAAACACACCAACCCCCGTGTTTTTTTACACTTATCAATATCCCCTACTACTAATACTATTAAATTAATCTTTACCCCACACCACAATGTCCCATTCGCACGAGCGTTTGGTGCGGGGTTTACTAATCCTTCCCTTTTTCAGCCTACATCCAACGCATTGCCTGCTCTTTTAAACCAAGTGCGTTTAAAACATCCCCAGGAGACTTGTAGGTACCCTCAGGGAGATGTTCGGAAAACCACATTTTATCGCTTCCTGAAAAATCAGAGAGACTATTGCATTCTACCACGAGCTCCTCTTTTGTTGCAGGATACCCCTGGTGATTCTTCAGGTGGTCTATCGTATTTTTTATATTTTTCAAGTTTTTTCACCCCCCCCATTAAGAATATAATTCTGACAGAAGACGGTGATAGAAAAGGGAAAATTAAGTAAGAATCATGAAAGTAATCGCTTCCATTTTAAGATATAAGTTCAAAAATTAGGAATACCCTGACTTCTTAGAAAGAAGAAATAAGATTGCGAGCAAAAGAGGGATGCTTAAAGCAAGAACCAAATATTCTCCGGTAAGATCAGGTTCTTTTCCTGTTGTAATATCATCAAGCGACGGCCAGTCAAGCAAAAGCAAAACGATCGGAAATAACCACGGGATCTTTTTCTTCACAAAATAAGTATACCAAATATCTATAATTTGTAATCACCCCGGGGGTCTTCATCAAATTGATATTCCTTGTGATCTTCGGCGTATTCAATAAGGTGTTTTTTAATCCCTTCATGCAATTTTCTTGCCGCTGCTTCTTTGCTTGAGTGGTAGGTGTAAAAAATGAAGCATATCCGGTTGATTATAATTGAGGAATTAGTCCTAGTCGCTGATACTTTGGTCTTGAGATAGTGTTATAATGTGGAACATGGGAAATTTTAGAGACAACAGGGGCGGCGGAGGAAGTTTTGGAAGACGAGACTTTGGAGGTCGTGGTGGTGGAGATAGAGAGATGTTTCGCACAACCTGCAGCAACTGCGGTAAGGATTGCGAGGTTCCATTTAAACCAAATGGTAGTAGGCCTGTTTTATGCAATGATTGTTTTAGAAATGCCGGTGGTAACGATACAAGAAGGTCTGAAGGAAGAGGCGGGGGAAGACCAAGTTTTGGTGGAAGCTCAAATAGCAGGGACAGATCAGATCGTCCACAACTTAATGAACAACTGGAAGCATTAAATGCAAAACTTGATAGAATATTAAAGCTTTTAGATCAAGATACTCCTCCCAAGCAGAAAAAAGCACTAAAAAGCGTTATTGAAGAAAAAAGAACCGCGCCGATACCGGTGGTGGTAGAGCCGGAGATGCCTGAAGTGCCTGTGGAAGAGAAAATGGTTAAGGAATTAGAATTAAAACCCGAAGAGGCAAAAATTATCACCGAGAAAAAGACAAAAATCCCCGTAGAATAGTTGCCCCATTTATTTGTGGCGTTTTTTTGCTGCTAACATTGCAAACTTTATCGCAAGTCTTTTTTTGGTTTTGTGTGAATGGGATCTCTTTTTCTTCCCAACTCCGGTAGCTCTTTTTGCCATAAATCTAATTATACACTACTTTTTACTTGAGCCACGGCATTATTGCGACAAAGAATAAACTTGCTCCTATTATCAAAAAACTCCAAGGATAACCCTTAATTAATTTCTTATATAATGTCATACTCAAATCTTACCCCTTCAACCCATTCGATTCAACTCAGGGTAAACAGAAGCGTTAGTTGAATTTTTTCCATTCGCCTTCGGATACTACTGAAGCTTTATTATTCACCACCTGTATGGCGGTATTGTCATCAATAGCATAAAAACTATATGGGATTTTCTCAGCAAGTTTTTTAAGGTAAGGCAGTCTTACTTTTGGAAACCATTTCGAATTAAGATGAGGCCGTAGTTCAAAATCAACCAATCCAAGACCTTTTTTGTTTTTAAATTTTCCATATCTCTCGTAATATAAAATTCCGGCTGTGGCAAGCGAGATGTTTTCAGCTGTAACCATACTTCCTGCGCTTATCCCTACTTATACTTTTGTCTTCAATAGCTCAGGAAGAATCTTTTCCAATCCGGACTTCTTTATCCAATTCAACAAGTGATAAGTGTTTCCTCCTCCAAAAACCAAAACATCAGCCTTATTAAAACTTGGAAGCCATACATCTTTTGAGACGGCCGAAATATCGACAATATCAAACGAAGCAAAATTCATCTTCCGAAAGTTATTCATATCGTCTACTAGCCACGATTTATCGCCCTGTTCAGCATTCGCAGCGGTGGGAACAAAGATTAAATTCGCCTTTTCAAAAGGTTTTCCGAGAAGCTCAAGTAAAGCACTCTCAATAGATTTGTTAGTTTTCCCGGAAGATGTCAAAAGCAACTTCATGAGGCAATTATAGCAGACGATTTACAAATTCATGCTCATTTTATATAATTCACATACGAATAACATTCATTATTCCCCTGTAGCTCAATGGTAGAGCGCTCGCCTGTTAAGCGAATGGTTCGTGGTTCGAATCCTCACGGGGGAGCCAGTCAGAAAATTGCAAGGTTTTGGAAGTCGCCTCGCTTCGCTCGGCGACCAAATCATAAGGAATTTTGGGCGAAAATTTGAGTTGGGGGTTTTCCAAAATGCAGTTCGAGCCGATATTTTTAAGAAATGTTGTCATTTCCGATTTATTTTCGGACTTAATCAATTCCGCGGCTTGATTTAACGATAAAACGAACTCACGAGCCGGTTCGAGCCACGACGCGCCCCTTTGCTCAATTTCGGTAATTTTTTCTTCAAGCCGCACTTTCTCGGCAATAAGTTTTTCTTTTTTGGCGGCGTATTCTTGTTGTGTAAGTACATTTTCCAAATACACATCCAGTAATTTTTGAAGTTTCACCTCAATTTGCGCTAATTGTTCTTTGAGGTTTACCGCTTCGGATTGTGCTTGTTGTTTTGCTCGTTCTTCTTCTTGGTTTAACGCCGCCAAAACTTTTCCGGTGTCGTGGCTCGACAAAGAAACTTTTTGAAGAAAGTTTTTGATTTGCTTCAACAACGATTCCTCCCTCAAATACTTTTCTTGGCACAATCCTTTTTTCTTCGTACAACGGTAGTAGTTATGACCCTTTTGTTTTTCTGCGGTAATAGAGCAACCACACGAACCGCATTTTAGTAGGCCAAGAAAAGTAAAATTGTGCTTGCGAACTTCTTTAACTTTGCCGCGCTTCGCCATAACTTCCTGACATTTATCAAAAAGTTTCTTTGAAAGTAACGGCTCGTGAGTTCCTTCAAAAATTTCTCCTTTATATTTCATCAAGCCAATGTAGAAAATGTTTTGAAGAATTGATTGGATATTGCTTGGTGAAATTTTCTTATTCAATTTGCCTTTCAATCCATTTTTATCGCAACAATTTGCGAGAGAATATAGGGTTTGATTTCCAGTTGAGTAAAGCTCAAAAATTCGCCTCAACCTCGCAGCTTTATGCGGGTCAATATCAATTCCTTTTGTTTTGAGGTTGTTGAGGTAGCCCAGCGGAGCCCAGCCGGGCCAAACTCCATTTCTGATTTTCTGTCTCAATCCTCTTTTTGTATTCTCTCGCAAATTGTCCACATAGTATTTGGATTGACCAAAAGCGATACTCAACATAAAAAGTCCTTGAGGAGTTGGCTCAAACCAGAATGTTGGAAATTTCAAC
Organism: Candidatus Levybacteria bacterium RIFCSPLOWO2_12_FULL_39_17; assembly: GCA_001782675.1. Taxonomy (GTDB): domain Bacteria; phylum Patescibacteriota; class Microgenomatia; order Levybacterales; family GWA1-39-11; genus GWA1-39-11. Next base: position 8,856 of record MFPJ01000018.1, on the reverse strand, counting down.
GACTTAATCAAGCCGCGATCAATCATATGAATTATTCGCCCACCATCTACACTATTTCGAGCAAGGCGATCCGGATTCCAGCTCAAAATTCCTTCTGCTTTCCCTTTTTCAATCAATGACAACATTTCGGCGAACTTTATTCGCCCAGGTTCTTTGGCAGTTTTTGCTTCTTCGAAGGAAGCAACAATTTCAAGTTTTTCTTTGGCGGCAAATTCTTTCAATTCAAAAAGTTGCGCCTCAATACTTAACACTTGTCTGTCGTCATCTTCGGTAGATTTTCTTGTGTAAACAATGTATCTCATGGATTTAAGTCCAAAATTTTTCTTTTCCCAAAATGGAAAACCGCCAACTCAAATTTTCGCCCAAAATTCCTTATGATTTGGTCGCCGAGCGAAGCGAGGCGACTTCCAAAACCTTGCAATTTTCTGACTGGCTCTGTATTCTTAAGATAGTTCGAACGCATTTCGCCGCCTTCGGCGGCGAGGAAGCCCCGCCCGCAAGCGCGGCTCCGCCGCGCCGATAAAAACTGCCAAAGAACCTGTAAAAATATCGGCTCGAACTGCATTTTAGTTTTTGGAAAAGAAAATTTTTGAACTTTTTTATGAATGGTGATTTGATACCAGAAAATTATAATTCGCAAAATCTCGTCTCCTTGTGGCGAGAATTTATTGACTGGGAAAAACGAAGAAGGGGCGAAGATAATTTTTTGGTAAATCAATTTCATACTCGTAATGTTAAAAAGGTTTTTGACACTTCTCTCGGCGACGGGTGCGATTCAATATATTTGCTTAAACAAGGATTTGATGTAACGAGTAATGAAATTGATAAAGTTTTTCTCGATAAGGCGTTGGCAAACGCCAAAGTCGAGAATGTAGAACTAAACATAACCTCCCTTGATTGGCGCAAGTTAGACACAGAATTAGCAGAAGCCGGTTTTGATGCTGTAATTTGTCTTGGCAATTCACTAACATATCTTTTCAACGAAAAAGACCAGTTAGAAACCTTGCGCCAATTCAAAAGAATTTTACGAAATGGTGGCGTACTCATAATTGATGAAAGAAATTATCAATACATTCTCGACAATCGAGAAAAAATTTTGCAAGGAGATTTTCAATACAGCGGCAGGTACGTTTATTGTGGCGACAAGGTTCACGGCAAGCCAGTAGAAATTTCCGATAGCCGTGTGAAAATGGAATACACCGACGAGCGAACAGGAAAGAAGGGTTATCTCATTTTGTATCCGTTCAAGCGCGGAGAAATGAAAAATCTCCTTGCAAAAACCGGATTTGCATCTATTGAACAATTTAGCGATTATAAGGTTGGTGAAAATCATAGTGCTGATTTTTATCAATATGTTTGTGTTAAGTAGTCCGAAAAGAATTTGCCGCCAAAGAAAAACTTGAAATTGTCATTGGCGCGGCGGAGCCGCGCTTGCGGGCGGGGCTTCCTCGCCGCCGAAGGCGGCGAAATGCGTTCGAACTATCTTAAGAATACAGAGCAAGATAGGATGCTGAGCTTATAAATGTTCAGTTTGTCCCGTAATACCAAGCTGCGATTTCCAACTTTCCCCAACTTTAGGTTTATTTTGTGCTAAAATGAGTTTGCTCAAACAAGTAAATATGAAAATAATCTTTTGCGAATTTCTCGACAGTCAAAACAAAGACGGCACTATTACCATCAAACCGCTGGGAAAAGCAAAAAATAGCGTTTCTAAACCAACACTACACGGCTGGAAGGATGTTGTCACCGATATTGTTATTGATAAAACATATACTAAAGGTTTAGACGGCATTGAAGATTATTCACATGTCATAGTTGTCTACTGGATGGATAAGGAAAAAGAATGTCACCTGAAACATCATCCGCAAGGGAGAAAAGATATTCCATTTGTTGGGATTTTTGCCTGCCGTTGTCCACAAAGACCAAACAGAATTGCCATATCAACCGTAAAACTTATCTCCCGAGAAGGAAATTACCTCAAAGTCAAAGGGCTTGATATCGTTAATGGCACGCCGATTATCGATATTAAACCTTATGCTCCTTACTATGACGAGGTCAAAAATGCTCGCGTCCCAGATTGGGTTAGCAAGCTTATTTTTTAACTAATATGAAACGCTTTATTATTATCTTGACTGCTATCTTTTCTCTTTTGTTTCTTTTGATAAGGGCAGTGCCGGCGCAATCACAAACAACATCCCCAATCGATAACCATACTGCTTCTGAGGAGGAAGAAGGAAAAGAAATCTGGGAGAAATTACAAGCAAAGCAGGTTGAGTGCAAAAATCTTACGGATGAGCAATATGGTTCTCTTGGTGAATACTTCATGGGTCAGTCTATCGGAAACACTCAAAGACACGCACTGATGAACCAAATGATGACGAATATGATGGGTAAGGAAGGCGAAGAACAAATGCATGCTGCTATGGGAAAAAGATCAAGTGGTTGTGAACCTAACGCTCAGGTTCCTTCAAGTGGAGTGGGTTTTATGCCGATGATGTGGATGATGGGTTCGGCAGGCTCATCACAAATGGGGGGAGGTGGGAATCCTATGATGGGAACAGGTTTTGGTAATATGATGGGAGACTGGGGTGGATTCGGTATTTTAGGCTGGCTCTCCATGCTTCTGCTTTGGCTGCTTCTTATCCTCGGTGTGGTTGCTTTAATCCGTTATCTTGGCCGTTCAGGTAAAAGAAGCGATGAAGGTAAATCACCATTGGATATTCTAAGAGAGAGGTATGCTCGTGGAGAAATAGGTAAGAAAGAATTTGAAGAAATGAAAAAGGATTTAAGATAAAGTTTGGAGAAAGTCAAGTCGAGCTTGTAATTTTTTTATTTCTTTCCACCTGACTCTTATCAAGTCCGTCTGACAGAAGAGCCAGAACCTATTCAAATTTAATTATCCCGGCCAATTCTAGATTTTCACCGTGGGCTCTACCGAGATTGAAGTCGAAAGGACCATTGCTTGGAGTAGTCCATTTTTCTCTAAATACAGCTTCCATTTCTTCAAAAGTCCGGTCATGTATTGGCCAAAAGCCTCCATATCCTGCGCGGTCGCCAAGAGCCGCCCCTAACAGTCTATAAGATTTTCCTATAATCTCCATTGAATTCCTCGCTTGCTCTCCGACAATTTCCCTAACAAACCAATCTGTGAAAATGCCTCCATTAGTAATTCTGGAAATTACAACTCCTTGAATGTTTGGGTCTTGCGCTACAAGTGCAAGAAAATCATTAAATGCTTGTTCTTTTGGGTGTTGAGAAGCTTCTATGGTTTTTACTTCTGTTCTTGAAACTACTATCCCCTTATCAGGAGTAAAACCAGCACCTTCCGCTTGGTGGTCTTGGGGAAATCTCCTTTCTTCTACCATTTGAGTAGGATTATCTACCAAAATATTTTTCTTGTCAAGCGCATTAAAATCCCCGAAGATATCAGTAATTATTTACGCGGTAAAAATCCATAGAAAACCGTAGAAATTGCTCCCCGCGCCTTACGATAGTTTATAGCCAAATTTAACTGCAACAATTTAGTGCCTAGTTTGGGTAGACCTCGATACCTTTAGTGTGGAATTTCACCAAACTACAGGTTCATTCCCGCCATTCCACCCATCATGTCCTGGAGGCACTATACCTACCTCACCTGGGCCGAAGTCTAATTCTTTTCCGTCATTCATACGCGCATGTAGCCTGCCTGAAATCACGTAAAGAAGGTGGTGTTTTTCACAGCTTTCAGTTTTAACAACTGGCTTTAGGTGTTCTGACCATTTCCATCCAGGTTCTGCTGTTATTCGCTGAACTTTTAAACCATCAATTGTAACGATCTCAACCTTCAGCTTTTCAGGCGTCTGAGTCTCATCTGGTTGGCTTAGACTCTTTTTCGAAAGATTTGCCATTCTTTTCACCTCCCTTCAAAAACTGCCCTTTCGAGCAGGTAGATGAAATTTAATCCTTTGCCTTGGAAAAGTCAATAGTTCGATAAACCCAAGCTTGATGCTGAAATAACCTTACCTGGCTTGAATTAAATGGAGTTCTCACTGGAAAAAGTCAGCAAATGCTCCTGCTCCTCCACCAATAATTATTAAATCAGATGCTTGCCTTACCATAGTTTATACCCCGCATCCTGCTCCACCTCTTGTTTGAGGAATAAGGTTAGGAATTTTGGCAATTTCTGTTTGTACATTCTTGCCCCAGCCACTGCCAGTTGAGTAATCAGCTCCCAACGCCACTTTTGGATCAACTTTGTCCCACTCTGTGTTTTTAACTACCTTAAAGTAAAGTGCTGTCTGAATATAATTTTGTGGGAACCAAAAAGAATTAAAAGCAAGAGCTTCTTTGTAAAGTTCGTCTTCTGTCATGCCTTGCGAAGCACCAAGTTCAAGAAGTCCTAATAATGCTGAACCGTGATTACAATCTTGGAAAAAAGTAGAGTTATTGCAACAAGGTCTATAGGTGTTTTTGGAGACCTTTGTTACTAGTGATTCCTGCTCGGGCGTTAGTGGAATAATACTAAACTTGTTAAAGTATGTACCGCCATTTTCTGCTTTACCTAAATTCCATCCCCCTGTTGAAGCAAAATTAAAAAGCGAGTTACCATTTATAGGACTTTCTCTATTGGTTGTCATATAGTTTGCCAGTCCTAATGGCCAGAGAAGATTAACGTAAATACTTGCATTGTCTCTGGTAAGTAAAGTGGGTCTATTAGAAGGTTGGGTTAAGATATCTTTTAAGTCGTTAGGCAAACCTCCGCGCTCTTTATAGATTGCCTCAAGTTTATTTTTGTCAATAACTCCATTATTAACAAGCTTTACTATACTATCGCCTAAATAAATCTTACTCTGAAAGCCTTGTATTGGCAAAACCTTAGCCACTACTTCGTCATACAATGGATTGTTTGTTGAAGAAACATTTGTGGCCTCTGGTTTATTGAAAAAACCATAAACTATCGGGTCTGATTTGAGCATATTCCAACCAACTGCCGCTAAAACAGCAATCAAACTAAGGGTGGCTAAAAGGTAGGGTTTGTCTTTTGCCCTAAAAGATGTGGGGTGAGGGATCGGACAGTTCTCGCCACCACAGCTCAACATTTTAAGTTCCCTCATTGTTAACCAGACAGGAAACGCCATGAGTCCAAAAGAAAGCGCTTTCAGTTCTAATCCTTGAAGGGGAAAAACTGCCAATCCTCCAGCAATACCAATGGCCGATAAAAGAACAGAACCGCAGACCGGACAAGCTGAAGCCGCTACCCCTACCAATGCTCCTAAGCCACTCCCTCCTTGAACCTTGAGTCTGGGCGGTCCGAATTTCCTCCAGCGATAAATAAATAAAGTGGCGTTAACGCCAAACAAGATAACGGTGCCTATTGTAAGAAGTGCATAGATCCAAATATAAACAGGCTCGCTTTTGGTGTTATTGATGAGACTGTAGATACTTGAGTTGAGGCTTAAACTCCAATAAAAGACAAGAAATAGAGCAAGTGAGGCTGTTAGGCCGATGGAGCCATAGAACGCTGCTGTGAGAAATTTAGCTTTGACCTTTTTAATTGTTAGTTTCCTCATGCTTATGAAGCGTGATGATGTTCGCTATCCCCTCCACAACCATCAGACAGATTCCAAACGTCTGTTATTTGTTCACCCGTGAATTTGTAATTTTTAATCAGGTATTTGCCCAATCCTCCGTAGACATACCATCGCCAACATTTACAACAGCACGGGCCTTTTTCGCTTGAGTTCTGCATAGCGTAGTCATATGCTTTTTGTTCGTCTGGGGTTAGTGGCTCATCGTAATACGCTAAAAGTTTCTTTGCCAATCCCGCCTCAATGTCGTATGGGTCGGGTGGGATTTTGGCGATATTTTGATATTTTTTCAATCCTTCAACCTGTTCGTTATAGCGGTGCATACTCATTGGGCTGCAGCAAGAACCTTGCAGGCGAGCATTATCAGGCATTGAGGCGATAGAGTCTCGAAATGCTCCCGAACAGGAAGAATTACCATTTTTAGAAAGGTAATCAAATCTTGCAGCCAACGCCTCGTTAACCAAGCCTTTTGTAACTTTTTGAGACTCCCTGGGAGAAAAATTAAACAAAGGCTTAGATAAGGCGAAATAAAAATAGCCAGCAATAATAGCGGCAATTACTAGCATTAATACAAGTGCCTTTTTACTGGAAGAAAAACTTCGCTTATTCATTGTTTCCTAATAATTGATTTTTGATAATTGAAGCAAATTTATTTTTACTTAAAGAATATAAAACTTGCTTTGCTTGTCTTCGGTTTTCAACTACCTGTATTTCTTTCAGTTTTTTAAGGCTATGAGACACAGTTGAGATTGGGGACCCAATAATTTCCGCTATTTCAGAAACTGAAAGTTTCGGATGATGACAAAGAAGGTAGCAAATCCTCATGCGGGTTCGGTCGCCTGTTGTCCCAAACTTTTCAGCACACGCCTCAATTTTTTCATTATCTTGGAGCTCTTCTTTCTTACTCATTTGCATATCTATACAAATGATAGGAATTAAATTACCGTTTGTCAATAGTAAAATAATAAGAAATTAAGATGAGGAGAATATGCCCTTTTTAATATACTCTTTTATCAATGATTGATAGGGAATATTAATTTCGTTTGCTTTTTCCTTGAGCCGATTTAAAAGATATTCAGGAATACGAATGGAAATCGAACGGCTTGTAGGCTTAAGATTCGGGAAACTGACTCTCTCTAAATCACTCGCTTCGTAATATTCCGACAAGTCGAGATTTGCCCAGAAATCTCTTTCCTCGGCTTCATTCTTAAATTTTGGCAACTTAAGTTTCCTTTTCATAAAGATACACCTCCTTCTTGTTTATATCTCTTACAGAAATTATCCTAACTTTACCTTTTCGAATTGTAAAAACTACAAATAATAATCTCCCCTTCTTTGTTTTTCCTACAATTCTGAACCTCTCTTCGCCTCCGGAATGTAATCTATCTTTAAAAGTTTTTTTTCTTTCATCTAGGAACACTTCTTCCGCTTCTTTGTCCTCAATATTATGTTTCTTATTCTTCCCAATGTTTCCCTTATCCCATTCAAATTCTAACGCGTCTTTTACAACCATCATGTATATACTAAATTATACAATCAAATTTAATTTTGTCAATAGGAAAATTGCCAACTTATGACCTGAAGTCTAACTATTTTAAACCCGCTATTGGATACCTTCCACTCGTTTGCCTTTCGCCTTTTTATTCTATCCGAATACGGCTCAAGGGGCACTCTGGGAGGACAAGCGAACCAGCCGAATAGGTTAATATTAGTTCGAGTAAGAAGTATTTGGCTCCCTAACCCTGAGATTATAAGAACAACAATCGAGAAGGTATTAAGGGCTTTTGAGAATGTTATACAGACGGAGTTAATAAGAGTAAGGTGGGAGGAGATTAAGAAGCTGCAAGTTAATACAATTTCCTTAAAAACCTAACTTTTCTTTGACTAAAATCAATTTAATTCTTCCCGGCTGGACTTCCTTGTTGATTATTAGAACTTTATTAACTGCGCTTCCCGGTACTCCATAAGCCTTTTTAGCTCTCTCACTCTCCAACGGTAGGCTGTGTTCATAAATACGTTTGATGCCCTCATCTGTATTTTTAACAATCTTTTGGGCTCCAACTACCCAAATAACATGCAATGCTCCGAAAGAGTAGGCTGGTAATTGACTACCTGTGTTTGAAGCAATCAATACATACCCATCTTCAGTAACAGCATGGACACTTCCAACTACAAACTCAGGAGCAGCACCTAAACGATTCATCTCTTGGACTTGAGTATTCCTATCCATTGCATAAAGTTTGTCTCTGAGTGGCCTAAATCTACTATCCGCTTTGTTTATCTCCTCTGATAACCCAATGATGTCTAAAGTTACAGAGGTCATCGTCATTGCCTCGCTACTTTCAGGAATAAGCTCTAAAACTTTTCTCTTGGCTTCTTGTCTGTTTTCTGCTACTTGAGCGTCAATTCCGTTTGCTTTTAATGCTGCAACGGTATTTTCAATGGTTTTCTCATCAGCTAATCTATCCCATTTTTTCATAAATTTCTTCCTTTTTATGCGCTTTGAGTAACTATCTTTTGGATATCAATTCCTAACTCCTTCAAATACTGATAGTTAATACTGTAGATATGGCTCACTCCCTCTTTTCGCGCATTTAATATATTTGCATCAATAAGTTTATTGAAATGGTGAGATAGAGTAGGTTGAGAAAGAGAAAAATTGTTTAATAACTCTTGACAGGAAAGCTCTTTCTTGCCAAGAAGGTGACGAATAATGCCTATTCTGGTTTCATCGGAAAGCGCCTTGAAAACACTAACAACTTGTCTATTCATTTTATTTATTGATACATTTGAATAAATCTATATTATGATGAGGACAGTTATTTGTCAAGTGGTTTTGAGAATGTTATTCAGATGGAGTTAATAAGAGTTAGGTGGGAAGAAATTAAGAAATTACAGCCAAGTTTAACTGCAACAATTTAGTGCCTAGTTTGGGTAGATCTCTATACCCTCTAGTGCGGAATTTCAAGCCAAACCGCTGGTTCGTTTCCGGCATTCCATCCGTCATGTCCAGGAGGTACAATTCCTACCTCGCCTGGACCAATTGATTCTTCTTTTCCATCATTCATGCGTGCGGCTAACTTACCCGAAATTACATAAACAAGATGGTGCTTCTCACAGCTTTCAGTTTTAACAACTGGTTTTAGGTGTTCTGACCATTTCCATCCAGGTTCTGCTGTGACTTTCTGAATTTTTATATCTCCAACTGTAACAGCCTCAACTTTTAGCTTTTCTCCAGGATTAGTAGTTTCATCTGGTGAATTAAAACTTTTTTTTCCAATATCTGCCA
>MFPJ01000017.1 GCA_001782675.1 Candidatus Levybacteria bacterium RIFCSPLOWO2_12_FULL_39_17 | reverse complement strand
TACCTTATCATCCTGATATTCAAACTCTTTAGGAATTTCTCCTTTGGCAATTTTGCAAAAAATACAATCCACATGTTAATTATGCATCTCATCTGCTCTGAAATCAACCTTAAATTTTTATCGCTTGTGGTTCTGGGGATTGTGACGAGTAAAAACTTCGTAAAGTCCCACACCTGCTATTGCTATAGCACCAACTCCCACCCCTACCGCTTTTAATTTGTGAGTAGCAACTGCATTAAGCGTCCGCTCAAAAATCCTAGCAAAAGTTCCTTTCTTGTTTACCTCCGATATTACATGGACTCCTTCCTCATCAAAAAACCTAAGTACCTTTGTATTATCAAATGTGTGGTCAAACCCAACTTCTAATTCTTCAATTATCCCTTGCGTGTCTCCAATAGGAAGTCCCGTGTGGATTCCAACCAGTGGGATAATAGGTGTTTTAAAACTAACTTGACGCAAAACTTCACTAAACTTTGGTTTTGCCGGTCTTACGTATCGCCCATGCATAGAACGGTCAGTTTTTACGGTTTTGGTTTTGACTTTTTGTGAAGCAAGCACATCTATTGCCCTCTCCAACACTTCATTAGGACCGCCAATTACAAATGTAGAATCGGAATTAACGAGGCATAAGTCAAGAGGCTCAAATTCTTCTCTTCCAAGCAATTCCCTAATGACTTCTTCGTTGGTTATTGCCGCAACCATAGATGTGGGTGTCTTATCTCCATGCTCCTGCATAACTTTTCCCCGCATGGCAGAAAGCCATAGCCCCTCTTCAAAATCAGTGGCTCCCGATAACATTACGGCCGCAAGCATTCCCCCGCTGTTCCCTGTCATGTAGCGAGGCAAAGTCCTGTATCCGTCTTTGTCGCGATGATGTCTATTGACATTGTGAATTGCAATGCTCAGAGTAAATACTGCCGGCTGGGTATATTGGGTTTGTCCCAGGATATCGGGATCAGCACCTTCTCGGGCAATATCTGATATTTTATATCCAAAATTCCTATTAAGAAAGCTATCTGCGCGCTCTAGTACTTCCCGGCCTGCCGGATATTTTGCTATTTCCCCAAACATTCCAATTTCCTGAATATCCTGTCCAGGTAATAAAATCGCAATATTTGAGTGAGTTTCGAATTCTTGATGTTCAATAGGATAATAATATGCCCTATGAATTTCTCTCCTTTCATGCATAGAAAAACCATTGTAACATAGGGAGTCTATTTGGGAAATAGAAACTCACGCCCCCAGATTTCGGGCTACTACTTCAAGCAGGTAGTCCATATCAAAAGGTTTTGATATAAAATCATTTACCCCGGATTCGTGAGCCGCTTTGATTGCGCTTGGGTGAGCAGACAACATGACAATTGGAATTGCTGAAGTTTTACTGCTGCTTTTGAGTCTTTTTGCCACATCCCTTCCGTCTTCCCCCGAAAGCAGAAGATCCAGCAAAATCAAATCCGGCTTGAAACGAACCACAGTATTTTTTATGTTTCCGTCTTCAGAAGTTTTTACATGATAATTATTGTCTTCAAGAATCACCTTGATGACTTCAAGAATAGCCGAATCATCATCTACAACCAATATTTTTTTCATTTTAATTCGGTAGGCAAAGTAAAATAAAAAGTCGAACCCCTTCCCTTTTGACTCTTTACCCAAATTTCTCCTTTGTGCCATAGTATTATCTCGCGCGACAAAAAAAGTCCACTTCTAAAACCCGGGAAAGTTTTGTCTCTGGAATCCTTTACTCTATAAAATCTGTCAAAAATTTCATCTTTCTCATCTTCCGCTATTCCAACCCCGTAATCCTTAACTTTAATCTCTACCTTGTGATCCATGTCTTTTGCAGAAACTATCACCCGATCTTTATTTGAAGAATATTTCATGGCATTTTCTATTAAAACCATCAGAATCCGGTAAATTTTTTCTTTGTCTCCAAAAAGCATCGTGTCCGTATTGTTTTTGAAAATTATTTTATGTTTATTAGATGCCTTTTTTATATCATTGACTGCTGTTTCTATCAACGCACCAATATTAAATTTTTCTACATTATATTTCAATTTACCACTCTGCACCTTAGACAAATCGAGAAGATTTTGGATTAATTCAGTAAGCTTATTAAGCTGATTGTCCATTTTTACAAGAAAATTGGAAATCCTTTCATTTTCTCCTTTTAAATCTTTCTTAAGAAGCTGCATGAAACCCTTAATGCTTGTTATGGGAGTCATTAATTCGTGACTTGCAATACTGATAAAGTCATCTTTCCTTCTTTCAAGCTCTTTTCTCTCTGTTATATCATTCATTATATTAACTACCGCCCGCAGTTTCCCCTTTTCAGTGATTATTGGCCTTGCTTTAATAACTGCCCATTTTGTCTCTTGGTTTTCCCGATTTATAAATCCCACAGTTTCCCGAGGATTTGCTTCACCTTTAAGTACCCGTCTTCCCGGCAGCCTTTTCAAAGGAAACGGTTCTCCATTTTCACTTTTCAGTCTAAATCTTTTTTTCCATTTTGCTTGATTTTTCAACATCTCTCGGCTTGAAGGATACCCCGCGTTTATTGCCGCCACATCATTTGCATAAATCAGTTTTCCTTTGGAATTTTGAACGGTTATGCCATCTGCCACATTCTCCAAAATTACCCTCATATTATTTCTTGATTGCCGGAGCTTTGCGTTCATCATTTTTCTGCGTTCTCTTGCCTGTACCGCCCCGGTATTATCCCGTATAAAAGCGGACAATCCCACAACTTTCCCGGTTTTTTCCTTGATCGGAGAGATTTTTGCCACAATAGGAATTCTTGTTCCGTCTTTTCTAACTCTTATTGCCTCGAAATCTTCCATTGGCTTCCCTCTTTTGACAATTTTCTGAATTTTATTCAATTCCGCCTCATTTCCTGGAGGAAATAAAAATAAAATGTTCTTACCTATTACCTCGCGGGCACTGTATCCGAATAGTTTCTCAGCAGCCGGATTCCAACTGATGACACTTCCTCCAAGGGTTCGACTGATAATTGCGCTATCTGAGGACTTGACAAGATTTACATAGTGAAGATGTTTTTTTTCTCTTTGCGCCAAAAGTTTTTTTAACCGGTCTTTTGTTTTAACTTCCATTTTTACAATGTATACCCGACAAAAAAGCCACCTTACTACTTAATTATTGTAATGAAAATGTTTGGTAAAGAAACTGTAAGAAAGAGATAAGAATTACTGAGTACCGGGCATTTTTAATTTTTCACGGATCAAAAAGAGCAACATGCTCTTTGCGATGAGTATAAATCCAAAAATCCTTATTGCGACATCCACCCCAAGATGCTCCGATGCAAAACCTATCAAAAAGCTTCCGATGGGCATCATTCCCACAAACATAATGGTATATATGCTCATGACTCGGCCTCTGAATTTATGCTCAACCGCATGCTGAATTGCCGTATTCATCATTGAGAAGTAAAAAAGAAGCCCCGCGCCTGCCATAAAAAGCAAAAACAGGGCGGGACCAAAGGTTTTTGTGAATGAAAAAAGCGTGAATGATATTGAAAACAACATGCTTCCTCCAATTATAAAAATCGGGGCGCTGATTCTTTTTGAGAAAGCGGAAACAAAAACTGCCGCCAAAAGCGCTCCGAGACCGGAAGCCGCCAAAAGCGCTCCGAGACCATCGGCCCCGGTGTGAAATATATCCCTTGCAACAACCGGCATTATTGTTGTATATGACCAGCCAAAAATAGATGCAACTCCGGTAAACAACAGGAGAGTACCTATGGTCTCGTGCGAAACAACGTAAGTTATTCCCTGCTCTATAGTGCGCAAGGGGTGAGCATGATGCTCCTGGACAAAACCTCTAATCCTAATAAAGAGAAGCGCTAAGATTGCGGCAATATAGCTTATCCCGTTTATTATAAAAGTTCCGCCTATTCCGATCTGGGCAATAAGAAGCCCCGCAATGCTTGGGCCAATAACTCTTGCCGCATTGAATGTTCCGGAATTTAGCGCAATTGCCGATGCGAGATCTTTTTTACCCACCATCTCAACAACAAAGGACTGGCGAGCCGGCGAGTCAATTGCATGAATACAGCCAACTAAAAACGCCAGAACTGCAATCTGCCAAACCGTCACCATTTTAAGGATAGTAAGGATTCCCAAAATAAGGGCTAAAACAGCCGAAGCGCTTTGGGTCAAAAGGAGAATCCTCTGTTTTGAAAACCTGTCTACTATAACTCCGCCGAAAAGAGAAAAAACAAGCATAGGCGACAACCCAACCGCCGTTACAAGTCCTACCTGAAAAGCAGAATTTGTAAGGGTCAATACAAGCCACCCCTGCGCAACTATTTGAAGCCATGTGCCGATCAGAGAAACCACTTGTCCTGAAAAATAGAGGCGATAATTTCTGTTGCTTAAAGCCGGAAATACAGCAAAAAAAATTTTGCCCATGAAGATCAATTATAGCCTATACCCTGCTTTTTAGATACGCCCTGTGAAGTTTTTCGGGAAAGCGCTCAATGGCGTACCTTAGCATTGTTCTTGGCATTTTTTTATAATGTTTTTCTAAGAACTCTTCCTCCGTTTTTAAATCCCTTTTTCCCACTTCTCTTAACATCCACCCCACTGCTTTTTGTATTAAGTCATGTTTATCCTGCAACAAAATTTCAGAAAGTTTCAAGGTCTCATTGAACATATTATTTTTAATAAACTGGTAAGTCGCCATAACCGCAATCCGCCTTTCCCAAATGTTTTTTGAGTTGGCAAGTTTTAATAAAATTTGACTGGCTAACGGATTAACCGATTTACCGATTTCTGACAACTGAGAACCGAGAACTGACAACAGGTACTCTCCTACAATTTTGTCTGCTGATAAGTCTACCAAATCCCAATTATTTATGTCTTTTGTGTTTGAAAGGTAAAAATCAAATATTTCTTTTTTTTCTAAATTCGAGCCATTTTTGAAATTATCGACCAGAATTAAAAGCGCGATTAACCTCTCTTCATGGATTTTCGAATGGAGTAATTTTCGAATTGAAGAGAAATCAAGATCTTTATATTTTATTGCTATTTTTCGCGCCTCGGGGACTGTAATTCCCAAAAATACATCCCCCTCCCCATACTCCCCCTTCCCGGTCTTGAAAAATCTCTGTAAAACCCTCGCCCTATCTTTATCAGCTTTTCTTTTTAATTCCTCCCGAAGCTCAACTATCCTTGACATATTACTTTTAATAATTGATTATTAGATAGGACTTATCTACCTATTCTAAACTCCACAACATCCCCGTCCTGCATGATATAATCTTTCCCCTCAAACCTTGCTTTACCCTTCTCTCGAGACGCCTTCCAACCATTGTTCGAAATAAAATCCTCGAACTTTACAACTTCCGCTTTTATAAAATTGCGAACAAAATCCGTGTGAATTTCGCCTGCCGCGTTTTGAGCAGTAGTTCCGGATCGAATTGTCCATGCGCGCACTTCTTTTTCCCCCGCGGTGAGAAACGAAATTAAGCCTAGTTCGCGGTATGCTTTTTTAATTAGCCGTTCGAGCCCTGACTCCTCAAGACCCAAATCGAGTAAATATTGTTTTTGTTCATCTTCTGAAAGCACCGCCAACTCCTCTTCGATTCTTGCGCAAATGACCACTATTTTATTACTCCCGTACTCCAGTTGACGGAAGTATTGTTGCGTGATCTGCTCGATTGTATCTTTCGTATAATCGCTTTCGGCAACATTCAAAACTACAATCTCAGGCTTCCCCGATAATAAATTAAGCTGCCGAACAAAGTCTTCTTCTTCTTTTGACAAGTTCGAACTATCGAATGGTTTGCTATTGTTTAAGACTTGCTCTATCCGCTCTAAAATCTCTATTTGATTTTTTATTTGTATATTTGCTTTTTTATTTTTTATATTTGATATAACTGACAGATCCGATAATGCAAGTTCAGTTCGAATCGTTTCGTAATCGGTTTTTGGATCAACGGAACCTTCTTTGACAACATTCGGATCTTCAAAAGCCCTGACAACATGGGCAATTATCCGAACTTCTCGAATATGAGATAAAAACTTATTTCCAAGCCCTGCCCCTTCTGATGCTCCTTTTACCAAACCCGCAATGTCTACGAACTGAACGACCGCCGGCACTATTGGCGGTCTTTTTAACACCTCGGGGGTGGGCTTGCTTGCCCCAAGCGTAGTCGAGGGGGACTCCCCCGAGGTGGACATTTCAACGGCAACGATATCCGCCAATACTTCAAGCCGTTCGTCCGGAACCGGCACTACCCCAACATTTGGCTCGATCGTCGCAAAAGGATAGTTCGCCGCCAGCGCAGCTTGCTTCTTCAATAGCGCATTAAAAAGCGTCGACTTCCCCACATTCGGAAGCCCTATAATTCCGACCGATAGGTTCATATTTATCTCTTTTTTACCTTGACTTTAGGACAATAGTATTGTAATATATTCATATCACGATGACTGGACTAGCCTAAGGTTTCGACCGACCGCGAATGCCAGTCTTTTTTTGCTCTAAAGAATCTTTCAGTAAATCAATACGAATAATATAATGCTTTTGGTTAAATTTACGAAGTAAACTGGAATAGTGTTTCGTTGGCGCGAGTATCTTAAGCAGCTTCCTTTTCTCTTCCAAATATTCAATCAAACAATGAAAATCTCCATCTCCCGTAACAATAATTGCTTTATGATAATTTTTGTATTGAATCATTGTATGAAGAACGAGTTCGGCATCGACATTGCCTTTGATGATGGTTTTATCCCCTACGCGATGATACAAAGTTG
>MFPJ01000016.1 GCA_001782675.1 Candidatus Levybacteria bacterium RIFCSPLOWO2_12_FULL_39_17 | reverse complement strand
AAATAGCGGTTTGGATTGAAAATACAGTTAAAATTAGTGATGGGGTTTGATATAGCTATAGTCCTATAATATAATATTTCAATTTCATAAAATTAAAATGTGGATAATTTTTTTCGTGTTTATGCTAAAAGCATATTACTTTTCACAAGCCTCAATTTAGCTTCGATTTCCGACCCCCGGAGAAGAGCAGACTTTTCACGCTTCGTCGCCCAGGTGTGTCGCCTCAATCCACACCAGGTGTGGTTTGCGCGTGCACACCTGGTGTGAGAGACCCTCTCATATGTTCCGTACGCTTGCACTGAGCGAGCTTGCGAGCGAAGTGAAAAAAACACGAACAGGGATTTGTCAACGGAGTTGATCCACCGCTCCGAAAGGAGAGGGAAAAAATAATGATAAATATCATAAAAGTTGAGACTAAAAATATCAATTTGGATTGAATTAACAATCTAAATTGCATCACTATTTTATATCTCACCAGTTTCTTACAATCCGACATGGAGACTGCTAATTCTGTCTCTCTAGGGAAGACCCGTTGAACTGCACTGACACTGAAATCCTCATTGCTTTTTATTAAGTGTCTATAAGCTTATTACTGCTCTAGTAAGTTGGTAGAGGGTAATATGACTTATGTCGTACAATAATACTTTTACGACATGGAAGAGGGATTCGAGCGTGCACCTTATTTGCCGGATTTTGCTCTAAAAATAAAAGAAATTGGAAAAGATTATCGTCTTCCTTTTCTTCTCCCGATTAAATTCCCTATTTATGCTCCCCCGGCAATTTTTATTGCCCCTACTCTACTATAGGCTATTTATTATTTATTGTTGATTATTTATTATTTTCTTAAATTTCTTTTTTTGTCACATGTTAATTGTCAACCCGATTAAATCGGGGTCAAATGCTAACTATGTGAGACGCCCTAGGTGATAAAAGCCCCTTAAAACGCATTCTGGAGGGTTTGTGTGGCGATTGAACGGGAATTCGGAAAATAAGACAGACTTAAGGGGCAATAAGCTTGTAGTCAATCACCATGAAGACACGGTCAATGAGAAATTTGTCATTTAAATGAAAAGAAACTGTTGTTCCGTTTGAAGCGGTACCAATTACATTCCCTTTAAAATTCGCGGGGTCTGCAATCTCCAGTTTTGTCTGAATTGGATTTGGATATGAAAAATCCCAGGGAGCTTTCCCGTTATTAAGATAAGCCATTTGGGAAATTGCTTCTTGTCGCAAAATAAGCCCGCAGCATTCCGTTGCGTAAAGAATTACAGAAACTTTGTCTGTCATATATCCCTCAAGAGCCGCGTAATTTTTTGACTCCACAGATGCCTTGATGTTTTCTATAGTTGCACTGGGATTAACAAAATCTCCGGTTTGTTCTTGCGTGGGAGCGGGCGTTGAGTTAACTTGTTCCTGAGTGGTGGTTGGAGAAGGAATTGGTACTTGATCTGATCCCTTTTGGACTTGGCTTTTGCCAAAATAATAAGCGCTCCCTATAATCCCCAAAACTATTAAGGTCACGGCAATCCCGGTTACAAAATTATTGAGCTTTTTCATTTTCCATTTTATACACCAAAATGCCTTGTCTTTTCAAGCCCCAATTCCCCCCGGCGGAATTTGATGCGACTCCAAAAGTCTTAAAAAAGAAATGAAATCTACTTGATTTGAGTTGCTTGCGTGGGTTCTTCTTGTACGGTGAGAAAATTTGCGGCGGCATAGAACGGCTTTTCATCTTTCAGCAATAGCTGGCCATTTGGATTAACTAGATTCCCTTGTTCGTTTGAAAGGGCAAACCATTCACCAATAGTATATTCCCTCCCTTTGTGCATGATTTTAAACCTTGAATTGTCCGGGTTTCCATTAAATGTGCCACCGGCAATCCGAATTGCATATTCTGTCTTTATATCTCCCGGTAGCATGGGACTGCCGCCTTTTGGGTTATCTTCCGGTTTGCGGCGAATAATAATGTTGTCCCCATTCCAATAGCGGCTGGTTGAATCGCTAAGGGCTTGATATTCTACCTTAACAACTTCAGGAATAGCACTTATAGTAGGTGTTCCATCCTCTTTACGACTAAGAAATTTTCCGAAAATCCCTCCACCAGGGGAATCCTCAAGAATCTTTTGTAGGTCACGAAGACCCAGCCCACCAGCAAGGATACCGGAAGCTGCTAGTCCTCCTAAAAATGCACGCCTAGTCAACCCTCTCCTTGCATGTTTAGGGGGTTCGGGTCTGGGTTCTTCCGGAGAAATATTATCGCTCATGATCAGATTATGTCATCCAAAGAGATTAATTGTCAAGGATTTTAAAGGATTTTTAATGGGGAATTACAAGTTTAAATGGAGGATTTTTTGGTTTTTCAGCATATAAGTTTTGTCCCGATTCAATTGAATCCAGGATCATGACATATCTATAAAAAATAGCATTTGTCCAGCCAAAACCGGATTGGGTTTCATAATGAAAGTTGCCTGCCTTGTCACCTCTGGCCCCGTCAATTTTTTCAAAAAAAGTTCCATACTTTCTGAAAATTCCTGCTTGTGTTTCAAGGGATTTTTTCATGATCCGAACCGCGTCCTCGACATATCTATATTTTAAAAGACCCACAACCGTGAGATATTCAAGCGGAGGCCAAATATTGGGATAATCCCATTGCTTTGGTTTTAATATCTTTTCAATTGCCGGTCTGTACCTCATCGGAATTTTTGAAAGGCTTATTTTTGGGGCAAGCGATTTCTTCGCAGTTATTACCAAACCGTGCTCGGTTTCAAATACCGGAAGTTTTTTCACTATTTTCGCCGCCTGAGCTTGAGTTGCAAGTCCTGCCCATAGAGGCGTAAATCCCGCAAGAGAGAGAAATGCGCTTTGCCTTTTGTGTTTATATCCATAATCAAAAAAGAAGCCTTTTTTCTCATTCCACATGTATTTATTAATTTGTTTTTTTCGATTCAAAGCCCTTTGCTTCCAGAAGTTTTCCTCTTCAATATCCCCGAGGTGATTTGCGATTTTGGCAAAATCACGCTCATATTTAAACAAATAAACACTTAGGTCAATTGGCAGAAATTCACTGCAGCGGTTGTAAAATCTTGAGGTAAAATCCCATCCCGATTCAACTTCTGAAGAATGTGCGTATCCTATATCTCTGTCGCCGTACCTTTTTAACTCAAAGCCCTTAACTCTATGATTATAATATCCTTCAGGATCCGTCCAGACATTCCAGTATTCTCTTTTTGCAACTTCCACCGCTTTCCTTAGCCAACTTTTATGCGTATCCAGGTCAAAAAAGGGTCTTGCCAAGCGATTTAAAGAGAGATACTTAAAATAAGGGCCGTTATAGGTATCCAGAATCATAGAACTAAAAAATGGCGGTTGGGAGCGTCCGGTTGATGCAGGCGAATTAAAATTGGGAATTATTCCGTATTTATCATAAAGATAAACAAAATTGTCCACCATTGCCTTAAGAAGCCATTCTCGTTTTGTTCTAATAAGCCCCCTGAAAATAAAAAAGGTGTCCCAATAAAAAACATGAGTAAATTTTTTATCGTTAGGGACAATGAACGGGTGCGGAATATTAATAATATTTTTGTGCATCTTTTTTTGCGCTTTATTAAGTATGAGATTCATTAGGAGATCTCTTTTTCGGGGTTTTACAATCACCCTATCCCAAAAACTATCTATGTATTCGAGGCAATCCTTATATTTTTCTGAATAAGACATAATTTTATTATAACAATATCGCAATCTTGACAACCGCACGATTTATGTCGTTTAATATTAAGGCGGTACTTTTCCTGTCACACCCGTTTTACAACATAAATCAAGGAAGCTTATCTATGTCGCAAAACGTGTTTGGCTGCGTTTATGCGTACCTTGTTAGTGTTTAAAACATATGGAAGAGAAAAAATTTTCGGAAATTGATCGATACATCCAAGAATTTCTCGAGTATCTCGAGATCGAAAAGAATTCTTCCAAATTAACGATTCGAAATTACCGATTATATTTAGCCAGATTCAGTGATTGGTTTGAAAAAAATTATTCCGGAAAAGGAATTAAAGATATTAATATAAATGTTGTTCGAAAATACCGCTTATTCCTTTCAAATTACGCCGATGAAAAGGGAATGACTTTAAAGCGGGTGACCCAATCTTATTATGTTATTGCGCTCCGCTCTTTCTTGCGATTTCTTATAAGAAATGATCATGAAACTTTAAGTCCCGAGAAAATTGATTTGCCGAAATCTGAGAGCAAATCGTTAAAATTCCTTGAAAAAAATCACCTTGAGGATTTGTTTAACTCGGTTGATATATCGAACAATAATGAGAAAGGGCTTCGTGACCGTTCAATTCTTGAGCTTCTTTTTTCTACCGGCCTTCGTGTATCCGAACTTACAAAGCTTAATCGCGACAATATAAATTTCGACACGCGCGAATTTGGAATTATAGGGAAAGGCGGCAGGGCCAGAGTTGTTTTTTTGTCCGACTCCGCAGCACATTGGCTCGGCCAGTATTTCGAAAAACGCGAAGATCCATGGAAGCCCGCTTTCATTCGCTATTCAAAAGAAAAAAGCTTTGAAAATGATGGGGAAAAAATGAGGCTTACCGCCCGGTCGATCGAACGAATTGTCGACAAATATGTTCGACTCTCGCAAATTCCTGTTAAGGCCACCCCACACACCCTGAGACATTCTTTTGCCACTGATCTTTTATCAAACGGCGCAGACATTCGGTCTGTTCAGGAGATGCTCGGGCACAAAAACATTTCTACGACACAAATTTATACTCACGTTACTAATCCTCAACTTCGAGAAATTCACAAGAAGTTTCACCAAGGAAATAGAAGGTAAGAATAGGTTTCAACCTAATCAACCCGGAGGGTTGTCTAGCTTCCCACCTTTTCTTTATCTCTCACCAGGGCAACCGCCGCCAATAAATTGCAAATTTCTAATTTCAAATTTCAAATACCAAATAAATTCATTGGAAATTGGATATTTGAAGACACACCTGGTGTGGATTGTGCGGACACACCTAGAAATTCCTCTATTTTATTTTACCAAGAACCAGGGCCAAAAGCGCCATCATTTTAAATATTTGTCAAAGAATTCTATTGAGCGCTCGATAGCAAGTTCAAACGCGGGGGAGGAAATATTATGGTCTGCCCCCTCATAAGTGTAATATTCGACTTCTTTATCAATAGCTTTTAGGCGATTATAAAGTTTTTCTGACAAAACATACGGCACAGTTTCATCGCTTGTCCCATGATGCAATTGCACTGGTCCTGAAATACTTTCTAGATAAAAGTTGGGAGATATAGATTTCCAGAATTCGTTTGAATCAGCGGGCTCACCAAATTTTTCTATAAAGCTTTGTCTTGTTGGTCTGTTGGCTTGTCTTTCTCTCTGGGACGGGGTGAATGTCGGCCCCACTCTTTTACTCCACCATTCATTAAATATCTCTTGATAAGTGCCTACTACTCCGCCCCAGATAACCCCTGCCCTAATAT
>MFPJ01000015.1:1691-7304 GCA_001782675.1 Candidatus Levybacteria bacterium RIFCSPLOWO2_12_FULL_39_17 | reverse complement strand
TTTCTCCCAGTTTAAAAATATTATCTCCTTAATCCTTCTTTTTGCAATTGTTTTTTCTGTATTTATCGGAGACTTTATTGATGCATTCTTCATTTTTCTTGTTCTTATTGTTAATGGCCTTTTTGGATTTATCCAGGAATATAGAGCTCAAAAAACAATAGAAAAACTCAAAGAACTTGTTTCACCTACAACACATGTAATTCGCGACGGTCAGGAAAAAGAAATTGACGCAAGGGAAATTGTTCCCGGGGACATTATAGTTTTACGGGAGGGAGACAAAATTCCTGCAGACGGGAAGTTAATTACCGATGTTTTAATAGAAGTTGACGAAGCGATTCTAACAGGGGAGTCGATGCCGCGTGATGTAAAAAACGGAGGCGATCTTTTTTCGGGAACTTTTCTGGTGAAAGGGAGAGGATACTTTAAGGTTGAGTCAATTGGCTTTGAAACAAGACTTGGTAAAATAGCTGCCGAAATTGAAAAAACAAAAAAACCCCGTTTTCCTTTGGCTGAAAATTTATCTCATCTTGGCACGAGACTTGCATTGGTGGCTGTCTTCATGAGCTTTCTCCTTGTTCCTATCGGTTTCTTCCAGGGAAGAGAGATACGGGAAATAATTCTGATTGCTGTCAGCATTGCAGTTGCCATGATTCCTGAAGGGCTTCCGTTGGTTGTTACGATTGCTTTGGCAGTCGGCGCTTATCGAATGGTGAAAAGAAAAACTATTGTGCGCAAAATGTCCGCGATCGAAACACTGGGAGCAACAAATATAATTCTTTGTGACAAAACAGGAACAATAACCGCAAACAAAATGGCAGTTAAGAAATTCTGGATTTCAAATAAAGAAAAACTCCCATTATTGTTGAGGGCGGCAGTACTTGGGAATACGGCGAGCTTAGCAATGGAGGAGGAACTGCCTGCCGGCCCGCTTCGCAGCGAGGCGAGCAGGCAGGCGGTAGGCTACAGGGTCTTAGGTGATTCAACAGACGGAGCTATACTTCTTTTCGCAAAAAGCCATAACAAGAATATTGAAGAGTTTAGAACCGAAGGAACAGTAATTGAGGAAAAACCTTTCGATCCGGAAACAAAGATTATTGAGGTGGTTTGGGAGAAGAGCGGTGAAAGACACACTTTTGTAAGAGGAGCCCCGGAAAGTATTTTAAAACTCGACGGGACATCGGAACAAGCGCACAGGGAACTTGAGTTGTATGCAAAAGAAGGCCTTCGTACAATTGCCTTCGGCCATAAAAGGCAAGGGGAGGCAAGATTTTCATTTTTGGGAATAGTAGGGATATATGATCCTCCAAGAGAAGAAGCAAGACAGGCAATAAAAGAAGCTCAAAGCGCAGGGATAAAAATAATAATGGTAACAGGAGACAATCCGCTAACTGCCAAGAGTATTGCCGAAGATGTCGGTCTGATAACTCCAGGAGAGCTTGTTTTGACACATGATGAAATGGAAAAGATAACCGATGAAGAACTGGCCGAGCTTTTGCCAAAAACAAGAATATTTGCCAGAATGGTTCCCTCAGATAAACTGAGACTTGTTCGTCTTTATCAGAAGCTTGGGTTTGTGGTTGCCGTAACAGGGGACGGAGTTAATGATGCGCTTGCTCTATCTGAGGCAAATATAGGAGTTGCCATGGGGGAAACGGGGACAGATGTGGCAAAGGAAGCCGGAGATTTGGTCATTACAGATGATAATCTTTACACAATCGTTAAGGCAATCGAGGAAGGGAGAGGGATTTTTGACAATATTATAAAAGTTGTTGTTTTTTTGCTTGCAACCAACCTTACGGAATTCTTTTTAATATTCTTCTCGGTTATCCTGGGTCTTCCAATTCCGTTATCGCCCACCCAAATACTTTGGATAAATTTAGTAAGTGACGGTGCTCCCGCAATGGCTTTGGCAACCGATGTTAAAAGGCACGGGCTGCTCTCAAGAAAACCAAGAAATGTTAATGAGCAAATCTTAAACCGGAAAAGACTTAAAAATATTCTTGGGATAACTCTTATTTTCTCTTTCTTGTTAATGTTTGTCTATTCGACAATTTTACAAAACTCAGGAGTTGTCCCGCGGCTTTTAATATTTAATCTTCTTGTTTTTGGGGAAATGATAATTATATTTATAATTCGCGGAGGAATTTTCCCATTGAATCGCTTTATGATTATTTCAGTCTTAATCACTCTTCTTCTTCAGTTTGTGGTTTCAACAGTTCCAGAGCTTCGAGCATTATTCAGGTTATAATTGCTTGACATTTGTATATTTTTGCAATATACTTAAGTATGAAGTTGCCTGTTCCATTAGGCTTTGATTGGAATAAGGCTAATATCAATAAAAGCTGGGAAAAACATAAAGTTTCTTCCAAGGAGGCTGAAGAATTATTTATAAACAAGCCTCTATTAATCTTTGATGACAAAAAACATTCGATTAAAGAAAAAAGATTAGTAGCATATGGAAGAACAAACAAAGATAGAAAGCTAACGATAGTCTTTACTTTCAGAAAAGAAAAGTTGAGAGTTATTTCCGCAAGAGATCAAAACAGAAAGGAGAGGAAAGTATATGAATAAGAAGTTAAAACCAATTCCTAAATTTAAAAATGAAGACGAAGAAAGAGATTTCTGGGCCTCTGCCGATACTACCGAATATTTTGATATTAGTAAGCCCGTGCAGCTTGATTTATCCGAACTCAAACCTTCTACGGAATCTATCTCTCTTAGATTGCCATCCTACCTTTTAGCAAGGATTAAGGAATTGGCTAACGCTAATGATGTTCCATATCAATCTTTAATGAAAATATTTTTAGCAGAAAAGGTAAAGGAAGCTTTATTAAAAAGATAAATAAATGCAAAAAGTTTATTTTTCTATCACTGAGGTCACCCCTTCGCGTCCTATTAAGAATCGAACCTATGCGAGCTTTTTGAATTGTTCGATGGGGTTTTCGGATTGCCAGATGTAGCTTGTTGAAACAAAGCGGGTGGCTCCTGCTTCCCTTGCCCGCAAAATTGTTTTATCATTAACACCTCCATCAACCTCAATCGGAATGTTCGTCAATTTCCTAAGATGCCGAACCTTATCGAGTCTATCCTCCATCAAAGGTGGGCCTGAGAAACCTACTCTATTTGAAGTATAAACAAGGACTGTATCTAATTGTTCGAAAGGAATTTTGATTCGAGAAATATGAGTTGGGCCGTCAAGCGCAATACCTGCCTCCCCATATTTCTTGGCTTGTTCGACAAATTCTTTTTGACTACTCATGTATTCGATGTGCCCCAAAAATCTTCTAAAGCCTGCCTTTCCCCATGGCTCAATAAAGCCTTCCGGGTTTTCAACCATCATGTGCAATTCAAAAAAAATATCGCTTGAATATTTTTTAAAAGGTTCGGGATCAAGAAAAGTTTTATTATTAACAAATTTTCCGTCAGTAATATCTATATGTGCAGAAGTGGTAAAAGTTTTAATCTGCTCAAGTTTCGTTTCGATTTGATCCCATTCTTTTTCGAGGATGCCGGGAATAACTTGCGATTGCATTTATTGTTTATTATTTATTATTGATTATTCTCAAGTTCGCGAATTTTATTTACTCTTCGGACGTGGCGCTCTTCATTTGAGAAAGGCGTTTCGAGGAAAAGTTTAGCGAGCTTTTTGGCGGTTTCAGTATCACAGAAAATTGATCCTAGAGACAAAACATTTGCGTCATTATGTTCACGTGCCAATCGAACATTCTCTTCATTTACACCAAGCGCCGCGCGAATACCCTTTATTTTATTCGCAACTATTGCCTCGCCTGCCCCCGATTTTCCCAGAACAATTCCAAAAGAACCATGATTTTCCGCAGTTTTTTTTGCCGCAACAGAGCAAAAATCAGGATAATCGTCGTTTGGTTCGTAGGTTTTTGCCCCACAATCCTCAACTTCGTATCCCCCGGACATTAAAAATTCCTTTATTTTTTCCTTAAACTCAAATCCTGCGTGGTCTGCACCTAGGTAAATTTTCATAATTGCGCCTTGTTTGCCGAACCAAACATGTCGATATGCTCCTCAACTACTTTTTGGACAGCCTCGATAACAGGAGGCTCAAGTTTCACAACCGCATATTCGTCCGGATGATCTCTGAGTTGGTTCTCAAGCTCAGTGCGGAAAGCATAACGCATATCGGAGTTTATATTCACTTTGCTTATCCCTACCTGAACTGCTTCTTTGAAAAAATGAGCCGGAGTATCGGAGCCTCCATGTAGGGAGATAGCGCACCTAATTGCTGCTCTAGTCCTTTTTAAAAGTTCGATATCAAGCTGTTTGGGAATAGGATACCTTCCGTGCAAATTGCCGATTGCTGCGGCAAATGTGTCAATCCCTGTTGCCTCAACAAATACTTTTGCCCCCTCAGGCGTACTGAAAGTTTTTTTAATCTCTTCATAATCGATATTTTCCTGATGGACATTAGAACTCCCCCCAAAATAATGAGGCTCGCTTTCAACCAGGGCTCCTGTTTTGCCGGCATACGCAACAACTTCCCGAGTCGCGGCTATAATCTCCTCGTCTGTTGCGTTATGGTTTGCCTGTGAAACATCAATATGGATAAATTCAAATCCTTGATCGATTCCCGCGCGAGCCTGCTCAACCGATGGGCAGTGGTCAAGGTTGATATACATTTCGATCCCATATTCGGCTTTGTAGTTATCTACTAAATCCCGTGTATTAGCAAGGCCAATTAAATCAACTTCTCCTTGACTTAGCTCGACAAGGACAGGGCTATTCTTGGCACGGGCAGCTCTGGCGATTGCTATAAGAGTTTCCTGATTATCAATATTAAAAGCACCCACCGCAAATTTTTCCCGTTTTGTACGCTCCCAAAGTTTCCGGGCTTTTTCCTGATTAATCATAATTTTTGCACCTTTGAATTATTGGTTGAAAACAAAATCTTGTCAAGCCCTTTTTTTGTCAAAAGGCCTCTTTGAGCTCCCACTTTTTGCATGACAGAATTCGCGTTAAAACTGCCCCATACCATTGCGGTCTTAACATCGTGACCTAAAAGGTAGGCTGCGAAAAATGCTGCTGCATATGCGTCTCCTGCTCCTGTCTTTTCTGCTGCTTCAACATGCAGGGCTTTAGTTGAGAAAATTCTGTTATCTTTGTCCAGGGCGTAACTTCCATTTTCCCCGTCTGTAATCGAGACGACAGAAGGTCCTAATTTTTTTATCCCAAGAAGGAGCTCGCTTGGTGTTTGCCGGTCTTTCCCTTTCCCAAGTACAATTTCGGCCTCTTGTTTATTCGAGAAGAAAATTTGTGAATTTTTTATAATGTTAAAAACCGTATCATTCATGCTTTCAAGCTGATGCATTCCGGGGGAGAAGGCAATTGGTATTTTATTCTTCTCTGAAAAATTATAGACCTCTCGATAGGCTTTTTCCCAATAATCCCCAATTGAGGTCAGATAAATATAATCATAATAATCGGAAGACTTTAGTGAAAAATTATGCTCTCTTTTCTGATGGTGTGAAAAAATAATTCTGTCGTCATTAAAGTCAAGGATTATAGAAAAAGAGGATGTGTAATCTTTCTCCCTCTCAATAATTAATTCAATTCCTTCTGAAGAGAGCCCCTCCTCTATCT
>MFPJ01000015.1:0-1679 GCA_001782675.1 Candidatus Levybacteria bacterium RIFCSPLOWO2_12_FULL_39_17 | reverse complement strand
TTCCTTCTGAAGAGAGCCCCTCCTCTATCTGCGCAGATAAGATGTCCCCGCCCAAATAAGTGTAAAAAGAAGTTGGAATTTCGAGTCTGGTTAGCCCCACTGAGACATTTGCTCCGTTTCCCCCAAGCCCCATCTCTTTAATGCTTGAGGGGATTTTGTCGCCAAGGTTAAATTGCACTTTTCCTGCGATGATTTCGGCATGTTTTTCAATGGACAAAAAGAGATCTATGACGGAAGAGCCAACAACAAGCACATGCATAATATTAAATAGTTGAATAGCTAAATGGCTATATGGTTCAAAAAGCTAGTCTCTACTCATTGTAGTAAAAGTGCTGATAAGGTACAACTGACAATTGACAATTGACCAATAGCGCCCTCTTTCCGCGCGCCATTTTCCCTGCTATAATTCAAACAATTTCTGCTAAACCCTGCCCTCTTAAGAAAATTGGCTTTATGTACATATTGGGCAAGGTAATAAACCTGATAGTTTTGGCGCTTATAGCAATAGGCGATTTTGTATTGCTGTTTTTCAGAAGCCCCTTTAATGTTTTTGGAAAAGAAAGGCCTGCGAGATCTAAGAAAACGAGGAGCGGAACTTTCAAGCTTCCCAAGAAAAATAGAAAATCCTATTCTGTTAATTTATTAAAGCTTCTTTTTAGGATAGCACGAGGTGGTAAAAATTTATTTTCAAAAATATTAATTAAAAAAAGAATTAAGGCTCAAAGAAAGCGCAATCGGGCAGCAGTTTTAAAGCAAGGGAATATTTTAAGACCGTCATTTGGCTATAAACTGAAATATGTTTTCATTGGAAGTGTTTTTTCTTTTGTGTTTTTATTTATTCCCCTTCTCTCCTATTTCTTTGTCTCAGACTTACCAAGCCCGGGAAATCTTTCCGTAAATTACATTCCTAAAACCACTAAAATTTATGACAGGAAGGGGGCCCTTCTCTATGAAGTTTTTGCTAATCAAAACAGGACGGTAGTCAGGTTGTCGGATGTGCCCAAGGATTTGAGAGATGCCACGATCGCAATTGAGGATAAGGACTTTTATGCCCACCCCGGTTTTGATTTAAGGGGAATTACTCGGGCTTTTATAACCAACATTAGGAAAGAAGGTTTTCAAGGCGGCTCAACCATTACTCAGCAATTAATAAAATCAGCTTTTTTAACTCCTGAACCAACAATCATCAGGAAAGTTAAAGAAGTGGCTTTGGCTTTCTGGGCAGAAAGGATTTATTCAAAAGACGAAATCCTTGAGCTTTATTTAAATTATGTTCCATATGGCGGTACGGCTTGGGGTATTCAAGCGGCAGGAGATGTTTATTTTGGAAAAAAAGTGAAAGACTTAACGCTTGCCGAATCCGCTTTTCTTGCAGGTTTGCCTCGTGCTCCTTCAGTTTACTCTCCTTTCTTTGGTAATGGACATCTTTGGAAGGTAAGGCAAAAAGAGGTTTTAGATGCTATGGGCAGATTAGGGTATATTACTTCTCAAGAAGCAAAAAAAGCATATGATGAAGAGCTGGTTTTCCGAAGTCCGCAGGTTCCAATTAGGGCGCCTCATTTTGTAATGTATTTAAGAAAATTATTAATTGAAAGATATGGATTGAGTGAAGTTGAGCGAGGCGGGCTTCAGATATATACAACTCTTGATCTTGAAATTCAGAAAGAAATTGAAAAAAT
>MFPJ01000014.1 GCA_001782675.1 Candidatus Levybacteria bacterium RIFCSPLOWO2_12_FULL_39_17 | reverse complement strand
CCCCGATTCAATCGGGGTTGATTGCCATCTATCTAAGTATCGACAAATTTCGACACTTCCTCGACTTTACGAGGTGCCCTAACCTCGGATCATAGGATAATGCTTCCTCCCCGATTCTAGGTTGCAGCAGGTGGGATTACCCGTTTCACTCTCGCTCGTCTCTGTTGCTCTCAAATTCTGTCATTTCAGAATTTGTTTCGAATTCCGCATGCGAGTAAACCCAGCACCAAAAATGGTGCGGGGTAAAGAATTCGAACACCGGAATTTACATTCCGGGGCTTACGCCCCGTCCCCTGCATTAAGCTGTCTGGACTTTCCTAAGCGTACCACAATGGGTACACCTCGACAATCCTTCTTCCTGACGCCCATATTATACTAAAATAGCCCTCTTATAATCAACTTCGGGACCTATTGTCCCGTTCCGTTGTCTAGTCGACTAGACAACGGAACTGTTGGAAACTTGGCAAAAATTAAACGGAGTATTTTATCCTTAAATCCTTTATTTTCAATATCAAACCAAATTATATCCTCGTTTCTTTTAAACCAGGTTATTTGTTTCTTGGCAAGATGAATCTCAGACTTGATCCACCTGACTTTTGCCTCTTCAAAGCTTATTTTGCCCAACAAATAATCGAATAGTTGTCTGTATCCGCTCAAAGACTTGACCTGGTCTGATAGCTTCTCATAATCTGCAAACAAACTTTTTGCCTCAGCAAGCGCTCCCTGCCGGATTCTTTTTTCCACTCTCTCTCTTATTTTTTCACGAATTGTGTTCATATCTGCAGTTAAACCTATCATTAGAACTTCATTTTGTTTAAAATAAGGCCGGTTTGTTCTTGCCCGACCCTCAAAAAATGAAACCTCAATTGCCCTCACTAAACGCCTTGGATTATTTATATCCGAAATATTCATTGATTCAAACTTTGAAGAATTTATTTTTTTAAGCTCTTCTTGTAGTTTCTCAACTGAAAAATTTAAGAGTTTTTGCCGTAGTTGCGTGTCCGGAGGAATTTTAAGAGTTTCTATTCCTTTGATTAAAGAGTTAACATAAAACCCTGCGCCTCCAACAATTATTGGAATCTTTTTGTCTTCATGAATTTTATCGAGAATTTTTTCTGCTTTTTTTGCAAAATCATAAACACTGAAAGGCTCAAATGGCGATACCGCGGACAGCAAATATATGTAAAGCGCATTGATTTCGTAATGATCGGAAACAAACTTTACATCTTTGGGCAGGTCTTTTCCTGAAATTATATCCAAACCTTTATATACCTGTACGGAATCGGCGCTAATTAAAGCTGAGGGTATCTTTTGGGAGATTTTGAAAGCGAGATTGGTTTTGCCAACCGCAGTAGGACCTACGATAAATAGAGCCTTTTTCACTAGGATATTATATCTCATCCTTTTTGTTCCAAAAGCCTTATTATCTAACGAATTTTTTTAGACTTTTACCCGGAGTAAATCCCGGAGCTCTCCTTGCCGGAATTGTGATTGTTTCCCCTGTCTTAGGGTTTCTGCCTTTTCTTGTTTTCCTTGATCTCAGAGAAAATGTTCCAAAACCCGTAAGCACCACTTTTTCTTCTCTCTTTAATGCGTCTCTAATTCCATTCAGTAAAACTTTTATTGCTTCTTTCGCGGCTTTATTTGTTAAATTTGCTTTTTTTGCTACGAGTTCAATTAATTCCTTTTTTGTTACTGACAAATCTTATCACCTCCGTTAGAAACTCTTAATGAGAGTTCCTCGAATTTAGAGTTTCTTACGTCCCTCCGAAGTGAATTTTCGCTTGCATGGATGTAAACCATGAAGCGAACATGAACGAAGGGGGACAATTCAATAATCATGTTTGGATTGATATAACAATAACTCTTAGGAAAGCATTTGTCAATAGATTGATTTAACAGTCAAAATGGTAAGAATGGCTAGGATGGTTATTTAGCTATTTGAAGTTTACTCTTTTGGTTCTGATGTGCGGAATTCGCGGATAGCAGTCACCCGAACAACCCCCGGGACGATTAATTTCTTATCTACCTCATCTTTTATTCTCTTGGCAGTAATCGTTGTTTCAATATCATCAAGCTTCCCCGGATCTATAACTACCCGCAATTCGCGTCCTGCCTCAAAAGCATAAGCATCAACCACCCCGTCAAATTTCTTTGCAATCTCTTCCATATCCCGAATTCTCTTCACATATTCTTCGACATCTTCGTGCCTTGCCCCGGGTCTCCCGCCTGAAGCCGCATCCGCAAGGTATACCAAAACAGATTCAATTGATGAAAAAGGCTTATCCTGATGATGTTCCGCCACGCAATTTATGACCTCTCGAGGTATCTTATATTTTTGAAGTAATTCAACGCCCAGTTGAACATGGCTTCCTTCACGATCCGAAACTACTTTCCCAATATCATGAAAAAGGCAGCCTAACTTTGTAATCTCAACATTAGCTCCAATCTCGGCTGCTAAATGAACTCCGATTTTTGTAACCTCAAGAGAATGAACAATAAGATTTTGCCCAAATGAAGTCCTGAATTTAAAGCGTCCCAGAATACTCATGAGATCAGGGTGAATATTGAAAATGCCGGCTTCCTCGGCAATTTTTTCGCCTTCTTCAAGCAGTATCCTTGAAACTTCCTTCCTCTCCTGCTCCACTACCTCTTCAATCCTGAAAGGCTGAACCCTTGTGTCTCTTATTAAAATCTCAAGAGAGCGTCTCGCGATCTCTCGTCTTATTGAATCAAAAGAAGACAGCCTGATAATGCCCTCTTCATCAAGTCCAACATCAACTCCTGTCGCGTTTTCAAATGCCCTGATGTTTCTTCCTTCCTTTCCAATTATTCTTCCCTTTATGTCCTCGTCTTGTATTTTAATTATTGAAACTGTATATTCCGGGACAATTTCAAGCGCGCCGTGAGCAAGAGCATCTCCAAGAATTTCCCGCGCCCGCTTTGATGAAGTCAATCGCGCCTCCTCTTCCGATTCTCTTATGATCCTTGCAATGTCTGCTTTCGCTTCATTCCTTGCTTGTTCCACGAGGATTTTTTTTGCCTCTTCAATTGAAACATGAGAAATTTCTTCCAGTTTTTTTATATATTTTTGCTTTGAGTCATCCATATGGTTAATTTGTCAATTTGTTAATTGGTTCGTTTGTTAAGATTGAAGCCAAAAGAAGAAAAGTCTAAAAGTAGACTAATCGAATTTTTATCGGTCGAAGAAGTTTAATCATAAAAACTCTCTCAAACCAAATTCTTTGGCTCAACTTTTAATATTATACCACTTTGCAATACTCCTGAAAAGCTATGTCAAAAAAAAATCTGGACAGAGCCTTTTTATTTAGATAAACTTAAAGATACTGCCGTGTTTATAAAAAATTATCGTGAGCTTGCCAAAACCACTGAAAGAAAAATAGTTTTAGAGCTTATCGAAGCTGCTCTTGAGTCAATTCAGCCCGAAGAAGTTTTTAAACAGAATGTACAAAGACATGGAAATATTTTGTCGATTTCAGGACAAGAATTTGACTTAGATGATTTTGAAAGGGTGTTTATTCTTGGATTCGGAAAGGGCTCGGCCGGAAATTCGAAACTGCTCGAAAAACTAATAACCGACCGATTAACGGAGGGTTTCGTGATAGACACAGAAGGTGAAAAATTTGAAAAAATAGAATTTACAAAAGGCACTCACCCACTCCCATCAGAAACGAATTATAAATTCACTCAAAATGTACTTGAGAAGCTTTCGAATTTAAACGAAAAAGATTTAATTTTGGTTATTATTTGCGGCGGTGGATCTGCCATGTTTGTGCATCCTCATTCAATTTCGTTATCACAAAAAATTGCAGTCGGCAAGGCACTTTTGAAGTCAGGGGCCAACATTACTGAGATGAATATTGTCCGCAAGCACTTATCAGATGTTAAAGGCGGAGGCTTAGCTCAAATTTTGTATCCTGCAACTGTTGCTACATTAATTTATTCCGATGTTCCGGGTAACGATTTATCTACTATTGCATCAGGCCCAACAACGCTTGATCGGACAACTATTGAAGACGCTCTCCACGTTATTAAGAAATATAACCTCGAAGAAGAATTGAACTTATCAAAGGATGCTTTTGTAGAAAACCCACAAGATAAAAAATATTTTGAGAAAGTCCATAATGTTATTGTTCTAAGTAATCAAACAGCCCTTTCTGCAATGCAGAAAAAAGCAAAGGAACTTGGATGGCATGCAAAGATTTTTTCCGATCGATTTGAATCTGAAGCAAAATTAGCCAGGGAAAAATTAATATCCGCCACTCATCATGGGTCAATTCTTTTAGTCGGAGGGGAAACAACCGTTCATGTTGGAAAAAATGCTGGTCGAGGCGGAAGAAACCAGGAGTTGGTTCTGGCAGCACTTAAATATGTAGGTCGTGAAATAACTATAGCGTCTGTTGCTTCTGACGGCTGGGATAACACAGAAAACACCGGCGCAATAGGAGACTATAAAACCGCCGAACAAGCAATAGACTTAGGGGTTGAACCCCTAAAATATTTGGAAGCGAATAATAGTTTTGAATTTTTCGAAAAAACAAACGACGCAATCATTACTGGTAGACTTCCTTCGAATGTATCTGATTTAATAGTAGTATTGAGGAAATAATATGATAATTGAAGAAATACATGACGAGAAATTAAAAGATTTGGAGCTTAAGGCTACTCAAGCTCGGGAACTTGTCATTTCGGCTCTACTTGAAGCGGGCTCTGGGCATTCTGCAGGGCCTTTGGGAATGGCAGATATTTTTATTGCCTTCTATTTTCATATTTTAAATCATGATCCAAAACATCCCGAATGGGCTGATCGAGACCGATTGGTTCTTTCAAACGGCCATATTTGTCCAATAAGGTATGTTGTTATGGCAATGGCAGGCTATTTCCCTGTTGCCGAACTGAAAACCTTGCGAAAGATTAATTCGAGATTACAAGGACATCCTCATAGAACATCACTCCCCGGTATGGAAACAACGTCTGGACCCTTGGGTGAAGGAATTTCGCAGAGCATTGGGATGGCTCTTGCGGCACGCTTGGATAAGAAAAACTATCATATCTATTGCATCACCTCTGATGGAGAACATCAGGAGGGAAATACTTGGGAAGCCTTAATGACTGCGGCAAAATACAATCTTGATAATCTTACCGTTGTAATTGACAGGAACAATATTCAAATCGACGGCTTCACGGAAAATGTAATGCCTCTTGAATACCTTCGTGCAAAATATGAATCATTTAATTGGTTTGTCCAGGAAGTTGACGGGCACAATATTCGAGCTTTTGTAGATGCAATAAATCAGGCAAAAGCAGTACATCAAAAACCAAGCGCGATAATTGCTCACACAATCCCCGGTTTTGGCGTGGATTTTATGGAAAATAAATTTGAGTGGCACGGAAAACCCCCGAATGCGGAGAAAGCAGTAAAAGCACTGAAAGAATTAAGAACGCTTGAGGGTAAAATTACAAGCGAACACGAATGAAATACTACAAATACATACCAATACTACCAATAAATACCAATAATTCAATGAAACTATTGAGATATTTGTAGTATTTGTGGCATTTGTAGTATTGGTAGTATTAAATTATGTTAAACGCTGATTTAAAACTAAACCCTAAGCTTTTTGACAAAGACGTGGAACAAATTCCTGTCCGAAACGGGTATGGTGAGGGTCTCGTCATGCTTGGCGGACAAGATCCAAATGTCGTAGTGCTTTGCGCAGATTTAACCGAATCAACAAAATCTGAAGAATTCTCGAAAAAATTTCCGGACCGCTTTTTTGAAGTAGGCGTTGCAGAGCAAAACATGGCTGCTGTTGCTGCAGGTCTTGGGATTTCAGGAAAAACCGCATTCATTTCTTCATATGCGACGTTCTCTCCCGGTAAAAATTGGGAAACAATAAGAACTACTATTATTTACAATGATTCGAATGTAAAAATTGCAGGCCACCATTCGGGGATTATGACCGGCCCGGATGGCGCAACTCACCAGGCAACAGAAGACATTGCATCAATCAGGGCTTGGCCAAATATCAAGATTTTTGTTCCATGCGACTCAATTGAAGCAAAAAAAGCAACCATTGAATCAGGAAAGATTAAGGGGCCCGTTTATTTAAGATTTACTCGAGACAAAAGCCCGGTAATGACAACTGAGGCAACACCATTTGAGCCCGGAAAAATCCAAGTTTTTTGGACATCAGATAAGCCCCAAGTAGTAATCTTTGGAATGGGTTGGCTGCTCTATCAGGCATTACTCGCGGCAAAAGAGCTAGAAGCCGAAGGTATAAAGGTACTGGTTGCAAATGCTTCGACAATAAAACCCTTAGATGGACAAACTATTGTTGAACTTGCAAAACAGACAGAAGCAGTTGTAACTGTCGAAGATCATCAAGCCACAGGCGGCCTGGGAGGAGTTGTTTCCGAAACCTTGGCGCGAACAATACCGACACCGATTGAATTTATAGGACTTCAGGATGTCTTTGGAGAATCGGGAAAACCTGCCGAGCTAATCAAAAAATACAAAATGGACAAAGACGCAATTATTGAAGCAGTGAAACGAGTTATCGCTCGAAAACCTAGTCACTAGTGACTAGCTACTGGTAACTAGAACATGGATCAATCATTAATTGACGAATTAAAACGAATAATAAAGGGCGAAATAATTACCGATAGTGAAGAAAAAATAAAATATTCCCGCGATACAAGCATTTTTGAGGTAGAACCTTCTCTTGTAATTTATCCAAAAGACTCCCTTGATATACAAAATTTAGTGCGCTTTGTAAAAAATCATAAAAATAATAATTCTCTCTCAATTACTGCAAGATCCGCGGGCACCGATATGACGGGAGGCCCTCTAACCGACTCGATATTAATCGATTTTACAAAACACATTAACAAATTCATCAAATTGGATAATGATTATGCTGTTGCCGAACCCGGAATGTACTACCGCGATTTTGAGAAAAAAACTCTTGAAAAAAATCTTTATATGCCATCCTATCCGGCATCCCGGGAAATGTGTGCCATTGGGGGAATAATTTCAAATAATGCGGGCGGCGAAAGAACGCTTCAATATGGAAAAACAAACAAATATCTTTTAGGAGTGAACTTAATTCTGGCTGATGGAAAAGAATATTATTTTGAAAAATTAAACAAAACAGAACTTGATAAAAAAATGGCTCTTAAAACTTTTGAGGGGCAAGTTTATAAAAAAACTTTCGAATTAATAAGTAAAAATAAGGAGTTAATTGAAAAATCAAGGCCAAAAGTTTCAAAAAATTCAAGCGGCTATAACATCTGGGATGTTTGGGATGGACATAATTTTGATTTAACCCAATTAATTTGCGGCGCCCAGGGAACGCTTGGGATTATAACTCGGGCAAAATTGGGGCTTGTTAAAAGGAAAAAATACAATCATCTTTATGTAGTATTTTTCAAAACCCTCCTTACTCTCCCCCAATTTACCCGTGAAGTTTTAAGACTCAAGCCAACAAGTCTTGAAGTCACTGATGACCATACTTTCAAAATTTATCTTCGGTATGCAAAAGAAATGGCAGAAATCCTTGGATCAAAATCCATTTTTTCTACAATTAAACTTTTCATGCCGGAATTTTTACTCACCATAAAATCGGGAGTTCCAAAGCTAATTCTGCTTGTTGAATTTGAAGGAAATGAGGAGGTGTCGGTTTTGAAGAATATCGAACAGATTAAGCAACTTGTCAAACAATATAAGCTTTCGGGCAGATTCTGTAAAACTGATCTTGAAGCACAAAAATATTGGAAATTGCGCCGCGACACTTTTAAGCTTTTAAGGGAAAAAATAAAAGATAAACACGCGACTCCTTTTATTGATGACATAAGTATTAATCCTTCCTATTTGCCGGAATTTATCCCTGCCCTTACTAAAATTTTAGATGAACATAAGATCTTATATACAATTTCGGGACATTTAGGAGACGGGAATCTTCATGTTATACCATTGATGGATTTATCAAAAGAAGAGGAAAGGAAAAAAATTTATGAAGTAACAGATCTTGTCTATGATTTAATCTTAAAACACCAAGGGACTTTGTCTGCGGAGCACAATGACGGTTTAATTAGAAGCCCTTATCTTGAAAAGGAATTCGGACTCAAAGTTTATAATCTTTTCAAGCAAATCAAAGAAACTTTTGACCCTGACAACATATTTAACCCCCATAAGAAAATCGGGGTTACAAAAGAATATGCAATGTCACACATGATAAAAGATGAATCCTATATCCAGAAGCATCCTCACGAAAAGATTTAGCGCAAGATTGGATAGTTTTTAGCAATTGAGGTTTTTGCCCACCACTTTCCCAAGCCCAATACATTGCCCGTCTCCACTCGCCCTATGCTCAGTAAAACAAGAAGGTAAATTATATGCTCATCGATTAGGGGATTATTTTTCGGAGGAAAGGCGGACAGCCACATCAGAATCATCATTAATCCTCCCCCCAAGGCTGCAAACCTAAGAGCGATTCCCAGAACAAAAGCAGCTCCCACACCTAAGAGCCCCAGCATAAAAAGCCAATCAACCATAACATTTCCGGCAAGAGTCTGGAAAGTTCCTGCGAAAGGGCCATGCGTTCCAAATTTAAGGTATCCTAATGTTGGAGACCCCCCTGCCAACCATGCTTTTTCAGGAGTTGTTGCAAAACCAAGACCTAAAAGTTTGTCAAAGAATGCCCAAAGAAAAATAAACCCCAGGGTAATTCTTAATAACGCAAACACTTGCTTCTGCATATTTTAATTAGACTATTTTTCAAAATCAATTGTCAAGAGGCAAACTTAGAAAAGAAACGGTATGGGAGAAATTTTTAAAACTGAAAGTAAAATAATTGAACACATGGCAGCCGATGCAAGACATAAAGAGCACCATTGTTTAAGTAAAAATGCTTGGACAAAAGTTAAATAAATAGAAATAATAAAAGCGACAATCGTTAATAAACCTATTGAATAAACAAAATTTTTGTCAGCTTGAACAATTTGTGGAAATAAAAGAAATGAAAAATAAGAGGCAAAAACAATAAAATAATAAGCCATTCCAAGATATTCAAGCGGAATTCCAAATAATCTTGAATAATCGCTGTGAACAACGGTATCGCAGCGGAATTTTAGAGGACAGGCAAAAGGTTTTTTCGTTCTCTTTTTGAAATGGATTGTGACAGAAATCAGAAATCCGACAACAGAGGATAAAATAATTAGAACATAATAAGGAGAATTAAACATTAATAAAGTCTAAAACGAAACCCCTCCCCTTTTCAACCACCAATTTCTCTCTGTGTCGCAATTACTGAACGCCGCTCGAACCTTTTTTGAACAAAATCCCAACTGATTGCCGCGCTTCGCGCGGCAGAATCGAAACCGAACGCTCGGGCGGGCAAAAAGGAAGGGGGTTTGGGGGGGAAGGAATTTTTGCCCGCCCTCGCTTTCCGCCGCCGCCGAATTTCGTGCCAGCAAAGCTGGCGCGCCGCTAGGAAACTTCGGTCAAAGAATTATCCTTAATAATATAGCACCTATCACAAATTTTTCTCAATGCCTCACGATGAGAAACGATGATAGCTGTTTTGTCAGAAAGATAATCGGCCAAAAAATCGATAACTTTTTTT
>MFPJ01000013.1 GCA_001782675.1 Candidatus Levybacteria bacterium RIFCSPLOWO2_12_FULL_39_17 | reverse complement strand
AGTTCCGCTTTTGCTGCTTGCATTGATCCAGCTAACCGTTCCTCCTTTTTTTATGGTTATCGATTCCGGAGAAAAACCCTTGTCTGTCAGCGTGACTTGGTTTGTTCCTCCGGAAGGCAAAGAATTCTTAGATTCGGATTTGTCTGTTTTTTTTGGAATAAATAAAAGCAAGCCTCCAACAATAGCAATTATTATTATCAGCAAAATCAATAACCTATTTAGCATATAAGATTAAGTTATCATTTTTTTGAGGTTAACGCAAGTAGTTGTATAATCTTTTAAAATTTATTATATTATTACCCTGATGTTGTCTTCCGGTACTTTCACCGCTAAATTAATTAAAAAAAGCAAAGTTTCCCGCGATGCCTACTCTTTTTATTTTGAAAGAAGCCCGGCATTTCAATTTCTTCCCGGTCAATACATTAAAATGACTTTAAATATAGAAAATCCTGATGAGCGAGGAAATTCAAGATTTTTCTCAATAGCATCTTCTCCGACAGAAAAAGATTTTATGATGATAACCACAAGAATAATTCAAAGTTCGTTTAAAAAAACAATGGCCGAACTTAAGCAGGGAGACGAGGTTAGTATTCGTGGCCCTTATGGGACTTTTACTCTTGATGAGACAGAGGTAAGACCCTTGGCGTTTCTGGCCGGAGGAATAGGGATCACTCCTTTTAGAAATATGTCCGTTTATGCGTCTCACAAAAAGTTAAAAAATAAAATGACTCTTTTTGCGTCATATAGCACTTTTCAAGATGCCATATTTTATGAAGAACTTAAATCGATTGCCCAAGATAATTTTAAATTTATAGTAACAATAACAAAGCCGGACCCTGATTGGAAAGGGGAGACAGGCAGGATAGACATTGAGAAAATTAAAAAACATATTGAAAATCCTCAAGAATCTGTTTATTATATTGCGGGGCCGGAATCAATGGCGCAAAGCATGAGCGAAATTGTTAAAAGCATGGGAATTTCGGAAAATCAGTTAAAAATAGAGAGCTTCCCCGGATACTAATGAAAAAAAGAATTAAGATAACCGAAGGATTAAAAAAAAGGAATTTAAATAAAAAAATTCCAAAGCAAACCATGCAGATTCTCAACAGAGCCTGGAAAGATTTGCCTCCGGATTTTTCGATCAATGAAAGGCTTATGTTTGTGGAATTGGCAGAAAGAATTATAAAACTTTCCTCTATAAAACAGGATAATTAATCAGGTAAGGATTTTTCTTCCTGCTCAAGACTACTGGTTGTTTTAATTTTATCGCCCAATCTTGAAAAACCGGTTTCCACTTGATTCATCATGCCATAAGAGTTTGAAATATGCCTGTTTAAGGTATCAAGCGTTTCTCCTACTTTTTGGTAATCTGTTTGAATAGATCGCAAACCGGCAAGTATTTTCTGTGCGTGTTGGGAAATTTTTTGGCCTTCAAAACCCATTAATATTGCACGTAAGTATGCATAAAAAGTCATGGGGGAAACAGGTAATACTCTAAATTTTTGAGAGTAGTCAAAAAGAGTAGAGTTGTTAACAATTTCATAATAGACCGATTCTGAGGGAACGTACATTAGCGCATAGTCGATAGTACCTTCTGCAGGTAATATATATTTTTTTGCTATATCATCAATGTGTTTTTTAACATCTGAAACGAATTCCCGTTCGACAGCTTTTTTGTCAGATTCCGAATTTTCCGAATGCATCTTTCGGAAATTCTCCATTGGAAACTTTGAATCTATTGGAATTATTCCCGCCTCGGTTTTAATTGCTGCATCAACGATTGCCCCATTTTTAAATGCATATTGGAGGTTAAAAGATTGTTTCGGAAGAAGCTGCGATAGAAGTTCTTTTAAAACCTGCTCGCCAATATTTCCGCGGAGCTTCGGACTACTTAAAAAGCTCTGAAGCTCCCGCATAGATCGGCCGATTTCAGACATTTCGCCAATATTTTTCTGCACTCCTGCTATAACTTGAGCTGCTTTATCAAGCCTTTCATTAAGCGACTGTGTGTTTGAAATTAGGGTAGTGTTCATAGTTTTGTGATTTTGGTCAAGGGAAGACTGCATGCTTTTAAGCCACTCAACCAAAGTTTCATTCTGATTTTGGTTAGAGCGTCTGACGATTAGATAGATTATTACACCAAAACCAAGCAGTAAAATTGAGGACAAAACGAGCAGATCGTAATTCACAGGATCCTATTTTACCATAAAAGTCTAGGAGTTTTTCTCTAGTGCTTTATAAAGGACGATTGCGAGTGTTACCATGACATTAAGACTCACATTTACTCCATGCATCGGAAGTTCAACGATTTGATCCGCAAATTCAAGGGCTTCTTTTGTAACTCCGTGAGTTTCATTTCCCACAACAAGCGCAATGGGGAAATTGTAATTTGCTTTTGTGTATTGAATACTTTTCGGATTTTGTTCAATTGCAATAGTTTTGACTTTTGAATTTTGATTCTTGAGTTTGCGAAGAGCGTCAACGGCACTTTCGCAATATTCCCAATCAACCCATTCAGTTGTATTTATAGATGCTTTTTTAATTCGAGAATTAGGAGGAGTTTCAGTATATCCACAAAGGATAACTTTTTTTGCCGCAACCGCGTCAGCCAAGCGAAAAATTGCCCCTACATTGTATGTATCAAGCACATTATCCAGGATTATGTAAATATCATTCTTTTTAATTTCCGAAAGATCTTTTGGGGAAGCTGACGTTCTTCTCAGTTTTTTTGCATTGAGCTTCATAAAAAATATTATACCTTAATCCGTCGTTTGGGTTGTTTGGGAGATTGAGGGTATTGGGGACGGAGCCGAATTTTTGTCCGCTGGCACAGCTTGTGCAACAAGCTGCGCCTTAGTCCAAACTGCAAAATCGCATTTAGGATAGTTGGCGCATCCGTAAAAGGTTCTGCCGCGCCGAGTCCTTTTGAGGGCCATTTTGCCGGTATCTCTTGGACAAAGAAAGCCTGAGTCTTCAACGATTGATTCACGGAATTTGCAATTCGGGAAGTTATTGCATGCCTTAAACTTTCCAAACCTCCCAATTCTAACAACAACATCTCCTCCGTCAAGCGGACACTTTTCTCCGGTTTTTTCAGGTTCTACCTCAATTTTCTTCTCCTCTTGAGCACTCTTAATATGTTTTTCAAAAGGTCCGTAAAATTCTCTTATTACAGGCACCCAGTCTTTTTTCCCTTGCGCAATTTCATCGAGCTGATCTTCCATTTGAGAAGTGAAGGGGATGTCATCGATTGAGGAAAAATTTTTAACAAGAAAATCGTTTACCAAGGTTCCTATCTGAGTAGGAATAAATCTTCCGTCTTCCTTTTCAACATAATATCTTGCGACAATGGTTGAGATAGTTGGAGCATAAGTTGATGGTCTTCCTATCCCATGCTTTTCAAGCGCTGCAATTAAAGAAGCCTCGTTATATCGTGGCGGTGGAGAAGTCTTATGAGCTGAAGTATTTATCTCAGAAATTTCAAGTTCTTCTCCCTTTGTCAGTTCGGGAATAATTTGCTCCCCATCCTCATAAAACCAAACCTTTAAAAATCCGTCAAACTTCATAACTCTTCCGTTTGCCTGAGCCGTATATGTTCGGGCGCCATTTGAGGCTTTTGCTTCCACTTTGGTAGATAGAAAAACGGCATCAGTCATCTGGGAAGCAAGAGCTCTTTTGTAAATAAGGTCATATAGTTTCGCAAAGTCCTTTCCTAATTTTAAGGCAACATCATTTTGTTCATGAAATATATTCGTTGGCCTGATTGCTTCATGGGCTTCCTGGGCTAATTTCGATTTTGTTTTA
Organism: Candidatus Levybacteria bacterium RIFCSPLOWO2_12_FULL_39_17; assembly: GCA_001782675.1. Lineage (GTDB taxonomy): Bacteria > Patescibacteriota > Microgenomatia > Levybacterales > GWA1-39-11 > GWA1-39-11. The sequence continues at coordinate 3,738 of MFPJ01000013.1, read as the reverse complement.
AAAATCACGGGCTGCTCCGGCAGATATTTTTTCCCGAATTTTTTTTCTATATAATTCCTTGTTTCCGAAACGAATGCCGAAGACAGGCTATAGGAGTCTGTTCGATGATAAGTTATAAATCCTTCTTCATATAATCTCTGGGCAATGCCCATGGTTCTTTTACTTGAAAACCCGAGTCTTCTCGATGCTTCTTGGGCCAGCGCAGAGGTTGTCAAAGGCGGGTATGCAGATCGTTTTGTTTCTTTTTGAACGACATCCGAAACAACGAATTGTTTTTTCCCAATATCCCTTTTTAAAGCTATTGCATCTTCTTCATTCAGGCTGGTTTTGGCGTACTTATAATCTCCGTCATAAAGTTTTAAAACTTGGGTTTTCTCAATTGGTTTTTCATCTACCTTTGTAAGTTCAAATGCAATATTCCGCTCGTCACCTTTCTTTCTTAAAACCAAAAATATTCTATAGAATTCTTGAGTTTTGAACTTTTCAATTTCCCTTTCCCTCTCAACAATTAGTCTTACCGCGATGGACTGTACTCGTCCTGCCGACAAACCTTTTTTAATCTTCATCCAAAGAATTGGGGAGAGTTCATACCCTACAATCCTGTCCAAAACCCTTCTTCCCGTCTGGGCGGAGACTAAATTTTGGTCTATATCTTTTGGATGTTCAAGAGCCTCACTTATTGCGGCAGGTGTAATTTCATGAAAGATAATTCTTTCAAAAGCTACGCTTTTTTTTGCCTCAGCTTTTAATATATATTTTAGATGATATGCAATTGCTTCTCCTTCGCGATCAGGGTCTGTTGCTAAAATAATTTTATCTACATCCTTAACTTCTTCTTTTAAGCCTTCGATTATTTTTCTTTTATCTTTTGGAATTACATATTGAGGTTCAAAATTATGTTCTAAATCCAGACCAAAATTTCCCTTTGGTAAATCCCGAATGTGCCCCATTGAAGCCTCAATTTTATATTTGCCCCCGAGAAATCGGGCCAATGTCTTTGCTTTGGTGGGAGATTCCACAAGTATCAAACTTTTCATAATACAAACCAGTATAACAGACCCGCCCAATTTTACCACTCACTTTTTTCCCGATGAACTACATTTGAGCAGGATTGGCGAGCAAGCTGAAGTTTTAGTCAAAATATAGGTCGGGTTGAGCTTTAATCTTTTCCCAGTTTACAGGTTTATAATTTAATAGGGCATAAGCGCCGATCATTGCCGCATTATCGGTAGCGAATTTTTTCTCAGGAGAAAAAATTTGCATTGATAATTTATTATTTATTATTGATTGTTCAAATGATTTTCGGAGAGTTTGGTTGGCGGAAACGCCGCCGCCAAGAAGAATAGTCCATGTTTTGTATAATTTTGCTGCTCGAATAGTTTTTTTGATCAAGACATCAAAAATTGCTTCCTGAACAGCATAACAAATATTACCAAGGTCTGTCACCCCGATCTCAGGGCTTAATCGATCTCTTTCTTCTTGAATAAATCTCGCGACTTCAGTTTTAAGTCCTGAAAATGAAAAGTCAAAATCTTCTGAATTAATTAGAGGACTTTGAAATTTCAAGGTTGAACCTTGAATTTTGTTCGCCCGCTTTTCAATTTCAGGGCCGGATGGATATGGAAGACCTAAGATTCTACCGATTTTGTCAAGAGCTTCTCCGGCGGCGTCATCCCGAGTCCCTCCCAGCCATTTAAAATTCGAATGAGATTTAAAATAAAGAAGATCGGTATGTCCTCCAGAGACAATCAACCCGATGAAGGGGAATTGGATATTGGAAATTTGAAATTTGAAATTTGAAATTTCGCCAATAAAATTGGCGTAGAGGTGGGCGAGAAGGTGGTGGACCGGAATTATTGGTTTGTTTAATGCAAAAGAAAGAGTTTTTGCAGTTTCAACTCCGACCAAAAGCGAGCCGATCAATCCGGGTCCGTGGGTCACGGCTATAGCGTCAATACTAGTTAAAATATGTTTTGCATATTTAAATTTATTCCCAGAGCTAAGTTTAGCTTTATTTTTTGATTCGATTAAAGCAGCCACAATTACCGGGATCATAAATTTTATTTGTTCGCGTGCTGCGCTCTCCGGTATTATTCCGCCTGTTTTAGCATGAAGAGAGGATGAAGTAGCTATGACATTGGATAAAACCTTAATTAATCCTTTTTCGTCTTTTTCAACAACCGCCGCGCCCGTTTCGTCACAGGATGTTTCGATAGCGAGAATTTTCATAGGGAATTATAAAATAGTTGAATAGTTAAAATGGCTGAATGGTTTAAAAACTATTGTAGCTATTATAGCCATGTAGCTATTTAAATATTTTTGAAGGTTATTTTAGAACCTTTTTTTATATTTAATTTTTTGGCTTGTCCCGCATTTAGCTCAAGCACAAAATTTGCAGGCTGAGAAGGTTTATATATGGTCAAATTTGCAGGATTATTTGCCGGAGGAACATTCTCAAATAAATCAACCACAGTATTTGCGTCAATAAAAATAATATCAAGAGGAAAATTTACTTCTTTCATCCAGAAAGAGTATTGGTCTTTTTTTTCAAAGACAAAAAGCATCCCGCGATCCGCTTCAAGATTTTTCCTTCCAGAGAGACCTCGAATTCTATCCTTATCGGATTTGGCCAGGATAAGATTTATTTTTTTGTCTCCTATTTGAGCTTCAGCGCTTTTACCAAATGGAATAGAGATATTTCCCCCGGAACGCATAATCGCAAGGAGCGCGACTGCAATAATAAGTCCTATATAAACAAAGACTAATTTTTTCATAATTTATTAATTCCCTGAGCAAGTTTGCTGCTGGCCAAGCCTTTTAATCTTGCAACAACCGTAACAATTTTTCCTCCAACACTTTCAGCGTACCCTTTCTTTACCTCAAAGATGGGATCATTTTCTGTTACCGCAATTATATCAGGTTCAATCTGTTTGACAAGTGTTTCGTAATCTATATCTTTTTTAAGATAGGGAAGACAGATAACATAATCAACGCTTGATAAATTTGAAAGAATAACGGCGCGATCTTTCTCTAGGTTAATCGGTTTGCCTTTACCTTTTAATTCTCTAACTTTTTGGTCATTTTCAAGAGCAACAACAAGAATACCCCCTTGCGATTTAGATCTTTTTAAAAATTCAATATGGCCTTTATGCAAAATATCAAAGCAACCGCCAACCAGCACAATCCGCTTGCCCATAGTTTTTAGTTGTTTTGTCAACGCTGGTGTTTGTTCGTAATTTATTATTCTACCCATAGAATTAATACTACCAATACAGTACCAATACTACCAATTTCCAATAATTCAACATTAGCTCTCATAATTCATTGAAATATTTGTAGTATTTGTGGCATTTGTAGTATTGGTAGTATTCATTATTCTTTTGTGCCTCTTATAAATATTGCTTGCCAAGCTCTATAGCTTGAAACAAATGTATCGGAAATAATGACTTTTCCTTCTTTGGTAACCGTTCTTGAAAATTGGGATCTTCCTCCGGGCGCAGCAAAATCTACCTGCTTAACAATTCCCTTCTGGAGATTCGGATCATCTTGATAAAGAGGTGCAGGCGCAGCCGATACATTGGTAATAATAGGTTTGGAGATCGACACTTGCCTGCCGTCCTTTTTTCCAAAAAGCGTAAATGTCAAGCTCATATTACTCGGGTCTACATAGCTTTGAATTAAAATATGCGTTCCGGTATCGTTTTTGAACTTTAAATCAACCGAGGGAGAAAAAACCGT
>MFPJ01000012.1 GCA_001782675.1 Candidatus Levybacteria bacterium RIFCSPLOWO2_12_FULL_39_17 | reverse complement strand
GAAAAATTTTGCGTTTTTGGTCGCCTATGGCGACAGAGCCGAGGGTTTTTGAAAGCGAGGACGCCATTCACCCCTTTGTGAGCCCGGAGCGATTCGAACGCTCAACCCAAAGCTTAAAAGGCTTTTGCTCTACCATTGAGCTACGGGCCCAAAATTTTCCTTTCGTTGTGAACTAGTAATCTTCGATCCAAATTTGCAGTTTGACCAATATATATCTTATTAGACTTGTCGTTTCGTCGCTTCTCTCCTTAGGGCAAGCCCCGAAGAAATAAGTGACCTTAAATTTTAACAAAAACTAAGTCTGCAAATCAATGGCTATGAGGCCAAAAATGAGAAAAAGGCTTGACAAATCAAGATTTTTTGTGATAGCGTTTGAGTTAGGCGGAGGTCCCGCTCAGCGGGACATAACAATCTCTAAGCTCGAAATCTCGCTAAGAGCTTGTAATGGAGGTGAATAATTTTGCAGAGTGTAAATGAAGTTTTCAATGCCACGCTGAATAACACCGTTGCTACAATTGTCCAATTCACCCCCGCATTTATCACCGGTCTCATAGTTTTACTCATAGGTTTAATAATTGCTTCAATTGTAAAACAAGCGCTTATACAGATATTTAAATTTGTAAGGCTTGAGCAATTACTTGAGAGATATGGGGTTCCTGAGACAAAAGCCAGAGAAGGAGTTTCCTGGACGGGATTTTTGTCCGAACTTGCCCGTTGGTTTGTGATAATTCTCTTTTTAATACCAACCGCGGACATTTGGGGATTAGGTCGATTTTCGGTTATTCTGAACAATTTTCTTTCCTACCTTCCAAATGTTATTGTTGCGGTTCTGCTTTTGTTAGTTGGATTTGTTGTGGCAAAGCTTGTTCACGATTTATTATTGGCTTCAATTCATGGGTTGTCGGCTGAAACGGCAAGAACAATTGCCGTTGTGGGAAGATATTCGGTTTTGGTCTTTGCGGTTTTGATTGTCCTGAATCAATTGGGTATAGCAAGTGATTTAATCAGGATTCTTTTTTCCGGGATTGTTGCAATGGTTGCGCTTGCCGGAGGACTGGCATTTGGTCTAGGAGGAAGGGAAGTAGCAAGGGAGATTTTAGAAAAGCTTTCGAAGAAACTGTAAGTTACGAAGAATACCATCTTCTTTTTGGGTTGTTGTGATTGATGTTTCACCTCAATTTTAATATAATTTCACCATGCCGCGTTCGTCTAGTGGCCTAGGACATCGGGCTTTCATCCCGAAAATCACGGGTTCGACTCCCGTACGCGGTACTAGTTAACAATAGTTAAAATAGTTAAAAGAAGTTAGTAATTATTAAAAGAAGTTGTATGAAAGAAAAATTTGTTAAACCAAATGATTCAATACTGGTTCAAATTACTGAAGAGATTAGGCCAGAAGAAATAAAGTCTCCCGAAATTGAAGCCATAATTGAAAGGATGCTTAATGCAGCTTATGGGAAGCAAGTAGATAGGGCTAAGCCTCTTCTGGTAGGCCTAGCAGCTCCACAAATAGGAATTCCTAAAAGGGTTATATTAATTGATGTATCTGCCAGAGGCAAGGGTAATGTTGGAGACCTAAGAGTTTATATTAACCCAGAAATTGTTTGGAAGTCAGAAGAGGAGAGTGAATGGTATGAAGGGTGCTATTCAACAGACAGGGTTTGTGGAATTGTATCGAGGCCAAATTCTATTAAGGTTAAGGCCTTAACTAGAGATGGACAACCTATCGAAGAAAAACACGAAGGTTACACAGCTAGAATATTTCAGCATGAAATCGATCATTTGAATGGTATAGAATTTGTTTCTTATATTACAGATGACAATAAGCTTCACTGGGTAGAGGAAGATGAATTTCCAGAATATAGAAATAATGAAGGTTGGAGAAACTGGCCTAAAAAATGTCCTCGTGAGAAATGGGAACGAATCAAGGGTATCAGTAAACAATAAATATTCTTCTTTAAACCACACCTAAATTTCTGCATACTTAGACTACCGAATGATCCTTGTGGTGAAAGTATCCTCCTTCGGCAAGCTCAGGACTATAGCCTTTTTAGGGGACGAATGCTGGCAGAGAATTTTCTGATCCATCTTGGCCACAAGGATCGAAATATTACTTCTTGAAAATCGTCTACTAATCGTCTAAAATTAGACTATATGTTTCAACCACAATATACAATTACGGATCGGCTATTAGCCGATATTAAAAGAGTTAATACTTTGGTAAATGAATTAAACAATAGGCGGTTTCCTCATGTTGTTTTGGTAGAATTTGAAAAAGTGGCAAGAGCTGTTTCAGCTTATGCTTCAACAAGTATCGAAGGCAACCCTCTTCCTTTAACCGAAATTAAAAAAATTCTCAAATCTAAGCCTACTCATATACGAGAGAGTGAAAGAGAAGTTTTAAACTACAATCAAGCGCTACAGGAGCTAAACAAAAAGTTGGAAGCAGAAAAAGTCAAATTATCACTCGATCTTATTCTAAAAATTCAAAGGCAAATTACCGAAGGATTATTGCCTAAATTTGAATCAGGAAAATTACGGGACAAACCAGTAGTTGTTAATGATCCGCGAACTGGAAAAGTTATATATTTACCTCCGGATACAAAAGACGTAAAGACGCTTATAGCGGACCTCATTAAGTTTGTGAATAGTAATCGAAACGAAATTGATCTGCTTATTTTAGCTGGTATCTTTCACAAACAGATGGTAATAATCCATCCGTTTATGGATGGGAATGGTAGAACAACCCGTCTTGCCGCAAAAGTACTTTTGGCTGAAATGGGCCTAAATACCTTTAACCTATTTAGCTTTGAGAATTACTATAACAAAAATATTACTAAATATTTTCAGACTGTAGGAGAATTTGGTAATTATTATGAATTAGTAAATAAAATTAATTTTACCTCCTGGTTGGAATACTTCACAGAAGGAATTATTGATGAACTACTAAGAGTCCAAAAAACGCTTCCGGAAGTTGGGATAAGTCCGGAAACCAACTTACAACCCCATCACTTAAAAATACTTGAGTTTATAAAAGAAAAAGGATTTATTGCCGATCGAGATTATGCGAAACTAGTTGGCAGGGCAAAAGCCACCAGGGCACTGGATTTTAAAAAATTAATAGAGTTGGAGTTAATCAGTAGAAAAGGTAAAGGTAAAGCAACTTATTATATTTTAAAGGAAAAATAATTATTATACTTTGCTATGCATCTTTTAGCTCAAATAGATAGGCGAATGCGGAGCTTAGGCTGTCAGCAAGGAATAATTCAAAGATTTTCGGAGTCTGCCTGCCGGCAGGCATGTCTGTTTAAGGTATTAAGCTGATCGCGCACTTTTTTCCACTTTTTTGAGGTGTTCGCGGGCAATAAGAAACGAAGTAATTAAAATAATTACTGCTCCCAGTACTTGAGTCGTGCTTAGCGTTTCCCCAAACAAAAGAAATGCAACAGGCGCTCCCAGAACAGGACCTATGTATCGTAGAGCAGAAACAATCCATCCCCGTACAGATTTTAGAGAAGCAAACCAAAGAGATAAAGAGATAACATTGAACAGGATTACATAAACCAAAAGATAAATCCATCCTTTAAATTGTGAGGTAAAGTCAATTTTAGGCATCAAGAAAACCATGAAAGGCAAGACTATAACGCTTCCTATTGCCATAGATATAGCATTGCTTACAGTAGAGCCAAGGCTATTAGCTAACCTTTTCCCATAAATATAGGAAGACGCAAAGAGTGCCATTGCGATGATTATGAATAGATCGCCTATTTGAGCTTTACTCGCAAACATTATATTTCCTCCAGTAGACAAAATAATTGCTCCGGTAAGATGGATTAAAAGCAAAGCAATGTGCCTTTTTTCAAACCGTTCATTCAGAAAGATAACTCCAATGAGCAAAACAAAATAAGGTTCTATCTTAGTAAGAAATATAGCTTTAATTGAGGTTGTAAGACTAAGCCCGAAAGTTAAGAACAGTTCACCCAGGATTGTTCTTAAAATAATTAAAATTCCAAGAGCGCGCCAATGTTGTTTTATTTTTTTAAAATTGATTTTGTCCTTTTTAAGGACTGATACCAAGAAGAGAATTATGCTTCCAATAAGTCCGCCGACACCTACAACAACAACAGGGGATAATATTTTTGCCGCGCCGGATTTAAATACGGTCGAAACGCTTGAGAAAAAAGGAGAAATAATCGCATAGAGGAGATCTTTATAGAGAGGCTTCATTTAACTATTATATCGTGTCTATGAGGACCGGTCGAAATGTATTTAACAGAGACTCCGGTAAGCTTTTCTATCTCTTCGATATACTTTTTTGCATTTAAAGGAAGCTTTTTGTAATCGGTTAACCCATTTGTAGTCGCCTGCCAGCCTTTTAGAGTTTTGTAAACAGGTACAACTTTCATTAAAAATTGGTCATCCCCCTGGCTGTATGTTGCTTTTTCCCCTTTATATTTATATCCAACACAAACCTTTATCTCAGAAAAACTATCCAGCACATCAAGTTTTGTAATCGCGATAGAAGTGAAACCGTTGAGTAGTGCGGCAAACCTGATTAGTTCCGCATCAAACCAACCACAGCGCCTCGGTCTTCCGGTGGTTGTTCCGAATTCATTTCCGGCTTTACGCAAAATTTCGCCTGTCGCACCAGTTAATTCTGTTGGAAATGGTCCTTCCCCAACACGAGTGGTGTATGCCTTGACAACACCCACTACATCTGACAAGAATTTTGGCGGGATTCCTGCCTGGGAATTAATCCCCCCGGCAACAATTGTTGAAGCCGTAACATAAGGGTATGTTCCCCAATCGGGGTCAAGAAAAACCGCGTGAGCCCCTTCAAGAAGAATTTTCTTTTTTTCTTTTAATGCTTTTTGGAGTAAAAGAAAAGGTTCAGCAATATAAGGCATAATTTTTCCTCTCATCTCAAAAAATGTTTTTTCTATTGTTTTTGCCGAAAGGGGTTTTTTACCAAGTGATTTTAAGATTCCGTTTTTGATTTTCAATTGAATTTCAAGTTTTTCTGAAAATCTTTTTGTGTCAAGTAGATCCCAGATTCGAATTCCGTTATAACTTACTTTGTCGGCATAGGTTGGTCCAATCCCACGGCCCGTTGTGCCTGTTTTATTTTTGCCCTTTGCTTCCTCATATACCTGGTCTAAGAGCTTGTGGTAGGGCATAATTAAGTGGCAACGAGGAGAAATAAGAAGCCGGTTTTTGAGCTTAATCCCGGATTTCTTAAGCATTTCAATTTCCGAAATTAAAACTTCAAGATCAAGAATTACACCGTTGGATATTATTCCAGTGGCTCTTTTTGAAAAAATCCCTGAGGGGACAAGGTGCATGGGAAATTTTCCGTATTTGTTAACTACCGTGTGTCCCGCATTATTTCCGCCGTGAAAACGGATAATGTAATCTGATTGAAGTGACAAAAAATCTACTATTTTTCCTTTACCTTCATCACCCCATTGGGAACCGATTATAAGTGTAACGCTCATTTTATTCGAAGATATTCTATAAACAATTTATTCCAAAAGCAAGGATTATTTTGAAATTTCGAGAAGCTTTCCAAGGGCAATTGAAAGGTAGGAAATTATTTAAATAGTCCAGCTGTCCAGTAAACTGGACTATCGATTACAATCAATATGTAAATAAATCAGAAAGAAATGAATCAGTGGATCTTAAGGATTTTTATTGTAATTTTTCCCTTAGGTGTTTTAATGCTCACATGGTCGCCTATTTTTTTGTCTATTAATGCGTTTCCGATTGGTGAATTTGCGGAAATTTTTTTGTCGGCAGGATTTGCTTCAAAATCTCCCACTATTTCATATACAACTTTTTTTCCATCTTGTTCGACTGTAAATTTTTTGGGTCGAACCACAGTTGCAAGCTTTATCATATTTGAAAGTCTTCCCAAGCGACTATCTATAGATCTTAAGTTTGCCTTTGCGGTATGATATAAACTGTTTTCCGAAAGATCTCCTAATTCTCTGGCTGCCTTTAAAGTACCAACTGCCTCAGGCCTTTCCTTGAGGAGCTTTTCATATTCTGCTTTGAGATTGTCAAAACCTTCCTTGGTAAATTTTACGCGTCGCATTTTATATACATTCGGAAATCATTCGGATGGATCCGTATATAGCCATTCGTTTGCTTTTTTCCATTGGTCGGGGGTTATTTTATCAAGTTTACTTTTTTTGACAAAAAGGCACGAAGGCTTTTTATCGGCGACTAACCTAACGTAGGAATTCTTAACAAAATCCGGAAGAGAATACCCGGGTATTTGCTCTATCTTATCGCAGAAGCCATATTCTTTGTAAAAATCCGGTGGATTTTCTCTAAACATTTTAATTCGCGCCTCGGTATATTTTGGAAAGTAATTCATAACAGAGGTAAACCATGAGTATTTGTATGAGGAGAGCGCTTTTGCCTGCCAATAGACAAGATCATCAGAGCCATCCAGAAAAAGTGTGTCACCCGGACTTGCCAAGGCATTAATTACGCTTCCCATCTGAAGAATAGGACCAT
>MFPJ01000011.1 GCA_001782675.1 Candidatus Levybacteria bacterium RIFCSPLOWO2_12_FULL_39_17 | reverse complement strand
ATCTTGGCTTCGCGAGATAATCTTTCAGAATTATCTCTTTCCCAAGCTGTCCAGTTATTGTTTGTATTGCCTTCGACTTGATGTGAAGAAGCTCCAGCTCCCCACAAAAAATCTTTCGGAAATTGCTTCATGTTTTTTGCTAATTATGCTAATTATTAGTAATCCATATGCTAAAAAAGACTGTCTTAAAATAGGTATTGTTATCTTATATTTTATTTTCTGCAATAGATTTTTTCATTTCGTTAATTAATTTAGCTGAATACTTTTTTGTTGGTGAGATTTCCCAGTATACGTAAAAAATAAGTAAATAATTTATCGCTATCAAAAAGGTCGTAAAAGCCAGGATGGAATTACTATTAGCAAAATAATTTATACCAACCATAAGGCTAATGATAATCATAAAAATCTCAATTCTGGTATTTTTCAAAATGCTAGGCTTTTGGGGAAGAATAAATTTATTCGTGCGTTCAAAAGAAATATTCATATCTAAAAATGATTTAATAAACATTGTTGAATATACCGCTACCATTCCAAAGTGCACAAATAAAGCCCTAAGAATATTTTTAGTGGGATATTCTTTTATGAAAGTTGCAACAAATGAAATAAGTTTCATGGCAAAAAATAAATAAATCGTAAATACAGAAATTAAAACTGACATTTTCCAAATAAAATTATTATTGTATCCAATTGATCCTAAAAAAATGACCAGAATTGGTATGAGAATAAAGTTAAACCATGCCGTCATTTCAGAAAAAAAACTAATTTTTTGTTTAAAATTAAGCTTTTTACCAAATAAAATTCCTAAAAAGTCTTTCTTTAATATTTGACCATTACCATAGGCCCATCGTGATTTTTGTTTCTTGTAAGCTTCGATATCGTAAGGCATCAATCCTCTACCCATAACCTTATCAACATAAATACCTTTGCGGCCTGCCTCAATTAATCTTGCCGCTATTTCCGCATCTTCAGTTAAACACTTTCTATCATAAAAACCTATCTCATTTAGTACATTTCTTCGAAATATTACCAAAGTTCCGGTTGATGACACGCAATTAAAATGGTTTGCCATTTTCATATGAATCTTAAAAAAATGCTCATATTCAATAGCAACGCCTTTATTTTCGCCTGTTATATTCCGGTAGGCTTGCGGGAACTGAACAAAAGCGACATCATCAACAAAGTAACTGAGTGCTTCTTTTAAAAACTGGGGTTTTACTTCATAGTCAGCATCAACAACAACAACAAATTCCGCCTCAGAGCTGGTCTCATTTAGTGCAAAATTTAACGCGCCTGCCTTGAAGCCCTCAAGTTTATCTATATGGAAAAATTTAAAATTATTGCCTAGTTCGTTACAGTACTTTTCGACTGGTTTCCAAACTACTTCATCGACTGTGTTATTGTCTACAACAATTACCTCATAATTTTTATATTTTAACAACGATAAATGTTTTAGTGTATTTTTTAAAAGATCCGCCGGTTCGTTAAAAGCGGGAATATGGATTGATACAAACCTATCAAAAGCAGGGTTTGAAAATTTAAGTGGGGGAAAAGGTAGAAATGAAGCAATAAGTTCTACTGATCCTTGCAAAAGCACAATAACAAAAATAAAAATTAGTAGAGCCAATACTAACCATGGAAGATATATTAAACCAAGACCTAATGTAATAAGTAGCGTTAATATAATTAAAAAGTCTGCAACCATTTATTAGGAAAAATATTTATCCAAGAGGCTATATAGCATAATTGTTGTCATTGTTAAAATAGATTATACATGATTTAAGATTAATTAAAAAATTTAAGCAAAATTTGCTAAAGTTAATTGTTCATAAGAAACTTTACGGTAGTAGCGTGCCTAATGTACGATGCCGAAGGCCCTGAGCGGATTTGTCCTGCTTGCCCAACCAGATTATTGACAAGCGTGCTCTTGCCAACATTCGGCCTCCCAACCAACGCCACAGTTCCTGTTTTCATAGAAGCTAATTATAACATAATTGCTTTAAAACCAGCTTGCAAGATGCCAATTGACAAATATAGGCAATGAGTATTTAATATGTATGATCGATCATTCGATTATTATATGGCTAGGATTTCTAGGATTCCATTAGAAGGCGATGTGTATAGACAGGTGCTTGACACCTTCGATTTGGTACTTGGGAAACTAAAGAAAGAAGAAGTCAGATATTTCCTCCTCTCTTTGCTCGGTAAAAATGAAAGAATTATGCTTTCCAAACGGTTTGCTGCAGTTCTTCTTCTTAATCAGGGACTAAGTATTTCTGAGATATCCAAAAGATTAAGATTGACAAAACAAACAGTATTAAGATTATCCATGATAAAACAAATTAAGAATCAGGGGTTTGACCTGGCTATTAAAAAAGTAAACCGAGACAAAATGGCTAAGGAAATTAATAGAATCCTTCTTGGGCTCGCTAAAGAGTCGGCTGACTTATTTTTTAACTGGCGAATTAAACCTCCCAACGACTATCCAAGCAAAAGATGATGATCGATCATTCGATCATTACAAGTTCACTTCATTGAAAGTTAAGCTCTGTTCGAATATAATTGTGAAGCTTAGGCCTGTCGTTCAGTGGTAGGACGATGGTCTCCAAAACCATCAACGGGGGTCCGATTCCCTCCAGGCCTGCTGCATTTTTTAGTCTCAAAATTTATTTTCATTAGCCTCAAATTTTATACACCGCACAGGGATTCGAATCTTTGGTATAATCTTATTCATGAGTTCAAAAGAGTTAGGATATTCATCTGAAAATCTTGATTGGATCCCATCCATTACTCTACGCCCTCATCACGTAAGGTTTATGCCTCGTAGAGGTATAAAAAGATTAAAACTATCCTCTCCAATAAATTTTTTTTCAAGCCTTATTGCAACCTCTAGATACACCAGAGATGATGATTATTATTATCGTGATGCATTTGGAGAATTTGGAACACCAGAAGGAGCAAGAAGAGAACGGTTGAGAAAATTATTCCTGCAAGAACTAAAGGATATGCCAAATGACGCAATAGTACAGCTTGATTTATCAGCGGATGGGTTTTGCAATACTTGCCCAATTGGAAAACACTGTGGTGCTACTAATTTATGAGTCCCGAGATAAACGCGAGCAGATAGATGTTGTAGCTTTGGAAATGGCGAAGTTAGAAGCAATACGGAAAAAGATGCTTGCAAAGGGATTGCGGGAGCAAGTAGACTTTAAACTTACGCAATCGACTCACACACTTTTTGACTACCATAGCGAGAATCTATGGAGGAATCTTCAGCCTCCTCAGCCGAAAGTTGTTCAATTTACTGCGATGCTTGTAAAAATGGGGGCACTGAGAAGAATTATTTAAGCATTTTGATAATAGCACGTTCCAACAAAGTTCACTAGGGCCTGCACATTTTGTTTAGTTACTTATAAAGTTGGCTATGAGTTCCTATCATTTCAAATGTAATAGTATCTTCCTCTTGAGAATAAAGAGCTCTCCAATCTCCTGTAATATTTATACTCTTATAATTTCTATGGGTGCCAGAAAGCCTGTGATCTCTTAGAAGGGGGTTTGCGGGATCTTTCCTAAATAGAACCAATCGCTTATCGAAAGCTTTTTTAATTTTAGCGCTTGTTTTACTGTATTGCTTTTGAAATTTTGCGCTAAACCGTATCTCCATTTTGATACTTTGCTTTGGGGTTGTTCAACCACTTAATTGCATCTTCTGCATTGGTGAATTTTGGAGACACCCTTCCTGCTTTAATATCCTCCTGAGATTCTTTAAGAGATTGAAGTAAATAATCACTTGGTTCTTCTCTTAAATCGAACTCTATCCTTCTTGTTCTCACAAACTGTTTAAGATATGCGTTTATAATGGAAGAAAGACTCACTCCCAGTTCAGAAGCTATTCTTTGAGCCTGTTTTTTGGTGGATACTTCCGTTTTAATATTTATTACAGCCGTATTCATATATACATAGTATATACTTATAATGTACTGATGTCAAGAACAAAACTTAGAAAGTAAGTTCCAACCCTTCGATCGGACTCAGGGCGAGCAAAGATCACCCCTTGACTTCGCTCGGGGCAAGCCAGGGCCTGCACATCGCTACGCATTTGTGGCTGAAGTAGTACATCGAATGGTTTTTTGAATAGTTAAATCAGTCTATTTCAGGACCGTCCCCGAAGCTATAATCAAGAGCAAGCATTAGTTGCCATTTGCTTGATTAGGATTTATAATCCTTCCATGGAAGAAACAGTACGCTTTGATGATGGTCCTGAATTTATAGTAGTTTCAAGCAATACGGCAAGGTCTCGCTACTTAACTCACGCGAAGGATGGTAGCGTTATGGAAACACTGGTGGATGCCCCATTTTTTGCCACGAATGAGTTTGAACCGGATGTAAATTTTAGGTTGAACACTTTAAGGAGAGGGGGAAATTTTCAATATCATCTCACGCTCTCCTCTCGGGTCGACCATGCAACACGCAGTCTTCTCTCGGGATTCTTTGAAGATTTTGCCCTTCAAGAAAGGAGAGAAAAAATTGAGAAGATAAAAAGTCAATTTCCAAAATGCATTATTGCTCAGAATGCGGGATTATTCTTAAAGTCCGGATCAAATATTTTATTCAAAATTGACCTCAAAAAAGGACTCTACCCTTTGTTTCCGAATACTAGCATTAATGACTCAAGCCAACCATTCTCTGCCGAATTGGCATATTCATATGTATCGAATTCTACGCAAAGAAGAGGGCCATCGCCATATGTAACTCAAGAGTATTTTCACCAAATTAATATTGTCGCCGGGCTTCATTTTGCCTCAAGTAACTTTGGGGAACTGGATCAAGAAATAAGACGACTGGTCGAAAAATCCTCCGTACAAGATGAGGAACTCAGAAGAATTGTTAATCCCTTTGTTCGGGCGGTGGAAGCCTAAGGCGCGCTAGGCCGCAAAACTTTGAGCTAGTTTGCCATCTTGAAAAACTCCAAAAAAAATCGAAGAACTTCTTGCCATTTCCGATAATAACTAGTTTTTTCCTTCTGTCTGCTCCTCTCGTTTTTCCTGTCTGCTTCTTCTTAGGCGATGTATACCATAACCCGCCCCTAAAAGAGCTAATGGTATTAAATAAACCTTGAGGTTTGACACATCATGTGGGCCAAAACGAATTTTATAACCTCTTTCCCGCACCCTCTGTCCCCATTCAGAATTAAAGAGGTTTCTCTTAATTCGCTTGGCATCGTCTCTTGTGTGCATTGGCTGACCCGATCTAATATCTAGTACTCCGGGGAGGTCTCCTGCGGGCTCCGGAAGACCAAGATCCTCAGAAGCTATCCCTTTGGATCTTCGCGCATCCAATGAAATCGGTTCCCGACGCTCTCTCTCTGCTCTTCCTACCATAAAAAGCAGTATATCAAATAAAAAAGCACTTTTCCATAACTCATAGTTTGATAAACTCCTGCTCTTTTTGATACAATCCTTTTTAAAGCATAAAAGGCGTAAGCGGATAATTGCATGCCGTGAATTCGACAATCTGTCGAACTACCTTTTTTGAAGATTAATCACTTTGTTGCTCTTGACTGATCTCCTTTTGCAATTGCCGCAATCGGCAGGTCGCGCGATCGAGCGATTTAGTGTTTGCACTTTGATAATGTTGCGGAAAATTAATTTTAGGAGGAGGTGCCTGTGTCTTTCGGATATCAAACCGGAGACGATCCTGAAGAGGAGAAAAAGCTTCAGTCCGACCGCGGAGAACTAAGGCTTCCGGCTCATCCTCGTTGTGGGTTTTGCGCTGGAACTGGCCGCGTGAAAAACAATCGAAATACTATTTACTGCGGTTGCCGCTACATTAATGTCCAATACAAACGAAGAGTCTAAGGAGGTTGTTTCGGATGGATGATCCAGGGCAGAGAAGATTAGATACGGTTCTGGGTATTCTCGTGGTGAGCTTCACGATGGCGGTTGGAACGGCTTTCCTCTTCTACATCGCCCTTCAAGTGCGTTAGCCCCCGGATGGTGGATTTTATTAGCCTTAGTGGTAGCAATAAAAGGAGGAAAACATGATTAAGATAGTCATGGGAACAGGAATGTTTGTGGGTGGAGCCGCCACTGCGTTTCTCGCACCGGTACCTGTCACTCACTACTACGGCGACTATGCTGGTGTTGGACTGTTCGTATTCGGTATGCTGGTCTTTGCGCTGGGTCTTTTTTTAATCCAACCACCAAAATAGGGAGTTAAATAAAAGGAGGACGTGTGGAAGCATTCGTGTTCATCAACACTCATGGCGGTCGCGCGGAAGGCGTTTTCAAGGCACTTGGGGAACTAAAACACCCTGGAGGGAGTTTTACTCACCTGAGTATGCTGGAAGGACCTTTCGATATCGTTGGACGGGTGGAAAGGACCTAACTCTCGTGCGCTTTGCAACCTTTTAACCGAAGGGATACGTCGGATTGAGGGGGTTGCTGGCACCACAACCTGCCTACATACAGGGAATATCTATAGAGCTGAATAGTCTCTTCGATTGGTGGCAAGTCCTGAGAGAAATCGAGGGAAATGGCGTTAACACGCGCCTACCGCTTGCTAATAGACCTGTTTTCAGCAAGATATGGTATCCCCCCAGCTACCTAATCCGCAACAATTAAATAGTGCAAGATCCCGTACCATTCGGTACGCGGCAGAAGGCACCGATAAGGTGATAGGACTCAAGAAAGAGATGCATCGAGCTGAGCTCGATTGCGCGCGACTTTTGTCGCTTTTCTCTTTCCCTACCGCCCCGGTGCCTTTTTTCTTGGGAAAACTCTTTCTTAACGCGCCGATTGAGGCACTACGGCAATTGAAGCTTTTGCTTTTTCTTCCTGAAACAATCTTGCCCCCGCAACCGCCTTATAGAAATAAAGCTCTGATTCATCCACGAGGTGAGTGATCACTTGTTCTTTAAC
>MFPJ01000010.1 GCA_001782675.1 Candidatus Levybacteria bacterium RIFCSPLOWO2_12_FULL_39_17 | reverse complement strand
ATATTGCAGTTAAAGCCGCCCACAAACTCGGAGTAAGATTGACAATTGCCGGAGAAATCAGAGAAAGTGATCGGGAATTTTTAGACAAGGAGTTCTTTCCTTATGTTGACGGCGAACGAATAAAGTTTATTGGTGAGGTCGGGCACGAAGAAAAAAACCGTTTATTTTCCGAGGCTGACGGTGTTCTTTTCCCATCTCGTTGGAATGAGGCTTTTGGGCTGGTAATGGTTGAGTCTATGGCTTGCGGAACGCCAGTTATTGCTTATAGGCGCGGATCGGTCCCCGAAATAGTAGCGGATAAAAAAACGGGTTTTATAGTTGACAATTTTGAAGAATTTAAAAAAAGAATCGAGATAATAGATACAATTTCTCGCGAAAAATGCCGCCAAGAAGCAATTGCAAGATTTGATCTAAGTTTGATGACTCAAAATTATGTAGAATTATATAAAGATATTCGAGGGAAAAATTAAATGAGTAAAAGAATAGGTGAGGTTATTCCTTTGATGAATACAATTCCACCCAAAAAGTATGGCGGTATTGAAGTAATAGTCCAAGAGTTATCATTAGGTTTTGCCAAAAAAGGGTACAAAATCGGTGTCTTTTGTGCTAAGGGATCACAATTGAAAGAAACGAACATTCATCTGATAGAAAGTTCACCATATCCTACTATTGAAGATCTTTCTCAAAACAGGAAATTTGAGATAAATGAATTCTTAAAGGTATTATCCAATCAATCAAATTTTGATCTTTTTCATTTTCATTACGAACCTATTGTTTTAAATTGCACAATAGATAGTATTGAATTTAATTTTTTGAATTTTATCAAAAAGCCCATTTTAATTACATTTCACAATACGACTCATATTCAGGAACATATAGATTTTTACAAAGAGCACAAAAATTTATGGCAGTACGATTATGTTTTTATCAGTAAAAATCAAAAAGATCCTTTGAAGTTTTTTCCAAATTCTACGATTATTTATAACGGCATTGACATCAAAAAACTTCCTTTTAAAAATGAGCCGGGTGATTATTTACTTTTTTTGGGTAGGATCACAGACTTTAAGGGTATTTTGGAAGCTATTCAAATTGCAAACCTTGTTAACATAAAATTAGTGATTGCAGCAAAAGTTGATCCTACAGACGAAGATTTTTATAACCAAAAGGTTAAACCTCTTATAGACGGAGTAAAAATTGTTTATGTAGGGGAAGTTGATTTTAATCAAAAAATAGAATATCTAAAAAATGCCCTTTGTCTTCTTTTCCCAATTAAGTGGGAAGAGCCTTTTGGATTGGTCCTAGTAGAGGCTATGGCTTGCGGAACACCGGTTGTTGCTTTTGATAGGGGATCGGTGAGTGAAATTGTTGAAGATGGCGTGACGGGTTTTGTGGTAACTAATGTTGATCAAGCCGCAGAGGCAATTAGCAAGATTGGCCAAATTGACAGAGCGAGGTGTCGAGAAAGAGTGGAGAAACATTTTTCGCAAGAGACAATGCTAAATGCCTATGAACAACTTTATAAAAAATTATTAGCTTGATTACTTCAGCTTCTCCAGGTTAGTCTTTTTTATCATTTACGCATCCGTTCCACGGCTGGTCGTAAGGAATATATTTCCACTGGACTTCAAAGGAGGAGAGTAAGTATCAACGAACGATAAATGTAGCATTTGGTATTCTCCTTGAAAAAGTGCTAAAAACTCGCGATAGAGGGGAATCCCGTCTGTGCTCTCCGCCAGTCCAAATCTTGATACTTTATCCATTCTTCCCTTCGCGCGGTAAAGAAGAAGTATCTTGCCATCACTTGCAACGGCGCCCGGATTAAAAACGAGCATATCCTCCCACGGAAGATCTGATGGAGTAATAATAGGATTCTCCTCAGCCCTCGTAAGCTTAACCATAACAAAATTATACAGGAAAATGTGATAAAATTGCCAAATACTATGAAAGTAGGAACCGTTGCTTTAGTTGGTCGGCCGAATTCGGGCAAATCAACGCTTGTCAATAATTTGGTGGGACAAAAAGTAGCAATTACCTCCCCAAAACCGCAGACCACTCAATTTCCTATTTATGCTGTTTATGAGTCGGAAGATACTCAAATAATTTTTGTTGATACGCCGGGAATTTTTGCCCGCCTGCCGGGCGGGCAGGCAAAAGCGCAGAATAAAAAAGTGAATCTTATGGCAGAGCGGGTACTTCGTGAAGAAATCGATGCCATATTATATATAGTGGATCACACAAGAAAGCGCGGGATAGAGGAGAATAGAGTGCTTGGAATTCTTCGAAAAATTAATATTCCCAAGATTCTTGTTATCAATAAAATTGACAAAAAGGAACCTTCCTATCGAGAGGAATATCGATTTATGGAAGATGAATTTGATTCGGTGGTTGAGATTTCGGCAATTAAAGCTAAAAATTTACCTCTTTTGGTTAAGGCGATTCTGAAATATCTAAAAGAAGGGGAGAGAACAGTTGCCAAAGAGGAACTTGCCTATCCGGCATTGAATATTGATTCCAAACTTTACATTGAGGAAAATATCCGCGAGAAAGCATTTCTTGTTTTGCGGGATGAGTTGCCGTACAATGTTCGGATCACAGTGGATCAGGTAGCAGAAAGAGAAAACGGAATGTTTTATATCAAGGCTCGGCTTATTACAGCCGCCGATCGTTATAAAAAAATGATAATCGGCGCCGGAGGCAAGAGAATAAAAATAATAGGCAGTATGGCGCGCCGCGAACTTGAGCTTGCAACGAGCCAAAAAATATTTCTAGATTTAACAGTGGAGGTAGAGGAATAAAAATGAGAGCAGAAAAAAAAGATCAGGACTATACAATATATTTAAGCCGGGAAGAAATTATGAAACTTGGCGAAAGAAACGGCACTTATCCGTTGGGAAATAATGGTTTTGAGCCTCTATCGGTGCTAGTTGAAAAGTCGGGATCAGAGCCAAATCAGGAACGCATGAATGTCATGTGCACGCGAAGCGCAACTGTACTGTGGGACGCACGAACCCATGATAATATATACTTTAAAAAAGACGGCCTAGAAATACTGGTAATGATATACCCGCCGGTTTTGTCACGAGTTCTTGATCGAGGTCTTGCTGTAGCAAGGTATGATGGACACGAAAACAAAATTTGGATAAGAAGGGACGATTCAGAAAAAATCTTAAAGGAAAATCAACCTGAAAGTTTAAAACCCTAAGACTTCTTTGACGATTATGTCGGAGTAAACTTGACCCCGTTAGATAGATACTTATCTAACGGGGTTGATTTTTGTGTTCAAATTCGGCTTAATATAATTAATGCCCGATTTTAAATTTGCCCACATTCCTTCACTTGAGAATTGGATAATCCTGGCGCCCCGGCGTGCCAAGCGCCCCGATATCCATGAGAAACGGGGAGCGTTTTGTCCCTTTGATCCGGGAAATGAAAAAAGAGAGCCGGAGGTTTACAGGATCGGAGGAGAGCCGGGGGATGCCAATTGGTCCGTTCGGGTAATCAAAAATAAATATCCGTTCGCGCCAATTCATGAAGTAATAATCCACACATCAGACCATCTGCGGAGCCTGTCGGATCTTTCCGTTGAGCAGGTGAAGCTTGTAATCGAATCGTTCGTGAACAGGTTTAACACGCACTTGAGGCAGGGGACCGTGTGTATTTTCTCCAATTCGGGACACGACGCGGGAGAAAGCATCAGCCATTCCCATTCCCAGCTCGCGGTTGTTCCAAAAGAAGTGCCAATTGTGGTCCCCTCACTTGAGGAATTCCTGGATTACAGGGGAGAGCATTTGCTTGTTAAGGATTTTAAAATTGTTTGTCCTCCATATTCCCAGTGGCCCGATGAGGTTTGGATAGTGCCTGAAGATCGGGGAAAATTATTCGGCGAAATAACCTATGAAGAGATGGAGGCTCTTGCTTATGTTTTAAGACGCCTCGTTTGGATTTTTGAGGCAAGGCACGGACAGGATTTTCCCTATAACTTCTACATTTACCCCCGGCGCGACTGGTATGTGCGGATTATGCCGCGCGCCAAAATCCCGGGAGGTTTTGAGATTGCAACAGGAATTTTTGTTAACACCCAGGATCCGCGCGATACAATGCAGTTTATAAAGAAGCATTTCTTTGAAGAAGAAGAGGAAAAAATCAAACTCTCACCCGCAGAATACAGACGAGGAGTCTAATTTAGACTTGGATTTTGATAGCTGGGGACATTGTGGATTTTAGAGTGATGTTTTCAATTTTGCCCGCTCCAATGGCCGATATTGCCGCCTTAATGTTTTCAGAAAGCTTACTTTCATCAAAAGATAATTTTCCAACAGACATGTGGATGATAGGGTTTTGTGCTTCGGTTTTAAATGAAACCTGGCCTTTGGATAATTTTTCAACCACCGCTTCGGGCTTGTCGCTTATCGTGCCTGCTTTCGGGTTTGGCATAAGTCCGCGAGGCCCTAAGATTTTTGCCACTTTTGCTAAGCGAGGCATAATTTCCGGAGTTGCAACCAGAATATCAAAATCAATTTTACCTTTTTCGATCTCTGAGATTAGTATTTCATCCGCGATCTTAATCCTTAGTTTCTTCCCTGTTCCGTGAGGAAGAGTCATTTGTCCCGCGACCCCCTTTTCCTTAACATTTACATGTAACTCCACTGTCTCGTCAAAATTTCCGTTTTTAAATTTTTTCAGAATTTCAATGCCATTCCCGATTGGATAAATTGTATTTTTGGCAACAAGCGAAGCATTTTGCGTATATCTTTTGGAGAGCTTTTTCTTTTTGGCCTCTTTAAATTTTTTCTTGCCGGTTTTTGTTTTTTCTTCAGCCGGAGTTTCTGCGGTTTCAACTTTCTCCAACT
Source organism: Candidatus Levybacteria bacterium RIFCSPLOWO2_12_FULL_39_17 (assembly GCA_001782675.1). Classification (GTDB taxonomy): domain Bacteria; phylum Patescibacteriota; class Microgenomatia; order Levybacterales; family GWA1-39-11; genus GWA1-39-11. The sequence goes on along the minus strand of MFPJ01000010.1, from coordinate 3,791 downwards.
CTTCTTCAGTTGGTCCAACAACCACAATTCTTTGCCCACCACCAAGCCCAGGGGCTTTCGCGCTCCTTTTTGCCTCTTTTTTTTGTTTTGCTTTTTCTTTTTGTTTTTGTTCTAAGGCTTCGTCCCCTACAATCTTAAGTCTGATTTTACCCATGTTTCCTCCTTTCAGTCAGTCAAGTTAAAAATTAAAAGTTAAAAATTCAAAATTGCAATCTTAAGTTTAAAGTTTTAAAAATTTTGAACTGCCAACTGCAACTTTTAACTTTGCACTTTGAACTTTAAACTATTCCGTCTGTATTCCCATTGACCTGGCCGTGCCTTTGACAATTTTTGCCGCCTGTTCAACATTTTTAGTATTTAAATCATCCATTTTAATCTCGGCGATTTCTCTTGCTTGTCGATCCGTTAATTTTCCCGCCGATTCTCTTCCCGGTTTTTTTGATCCTGATTGAATACCAAGCGCCTTTTTTATAAGTTCTGCAACCGGCGGTTTTTTTACGATAAAAGCGAAGGTTCGGTCCTCGTAGACCGTAATAACTACAGGCAGAACTGTTCCCTTTTGCTCTCCTGTCTTATCATTGAAAGCCTTAACGAAATCCATGATCGGAAGCCCGTGTTGACCAAGAGCCGGGCCAACCGGTGGGGCAGGAGTTGCCTCTCCGCCTTTTATATTTAATTTTATTAATGTCTTAATTTTCTTAGCCATATTCGCTATCGCTCAAATTAAAAATTAAAAGTTAAAAATTTAAAATTACAATTCAAAGTCCAAAATTTTAAACTCTCAACTGCAACTTTTAACTTTTCACTTTGAACTTTTAACTATATTTTGCTTACCTGTAAGAAATCTAATTCAACCGGTGTTTCCCGGCCAAAAATAGAAACCAAAACCTTAACTTTCCCCTTTTCTTCATCAATTGATTCAATTGACCCCAGGAAATCCGAGAAAGGTCCATCAATGATTTTTACTGCCTCGCCTGCTGAGAATGAAGACTTAAAGACAGGCGTTTTCATTTCAGAGAATTTCTGAATTGCCTCTACCTCTTCGTCACGAACCGCTGTGGGTTTGTTTTGAGCCCCGACAAATGAAGTAACTCCGGGAGTAGTGCGCGCAAGAAGCCAGGATTCGTCATCAAGAATCATCTTTACAAAGATGTATCCGGCAAAAATCTTCTCTTTTACAGTCTCTTTTTTGCCTGAGCGTACCTTAACAATTTCTTTCGTAGGCACAAGAACATCCAGAATTCTTTCCTTAAATCCCATTGCTTCAACCCTTTGCATCAGAGTTTTAGCCACTTTGTTTTCATGCCCGGAATAAGTATGCACAATGAACCACCTGGGCTTTTTTTCAGAACCTGTTTCCATAATGATCTAGATAATAGCGACTAGATACTAGCTACTAGGGAATTTGTTCGACTAATATCTATTATCTAATATCTATTTGCTAACGAATGAGTATTCCGAGAAGGTTAGTGAATAAAAAATCAAGACCCCCTAAGTATATTCCGACCAGAACGCTTATCCCAATTACTATAAAAGTCAGTCTTGAAACTTCAGAACTTCCCGGCCAGGTTACTTTGTCAAGTTCCGATTTCACTTCCTTCAGGAATGTGAACATAATCTTTAGAATTCTACCATAATCGCCGCTTGCTTCGCAAGAAGAAAATGGGCATGTCTTTGCCTAGGAGTATTTTTTGACTTTTTGGAACTTTCGAACTAAAATTAGGAAGATATGTCAAAAATAAGGAAAGCCGTTATTCCGGCGGCGGGGTTTGGGACTCGATTTTTACCTCAGACAAAGGCAATGCCCAAGGAAATGTTGCCAATTGTTGATAAGCCTGTTATCCAATATGTGGTTGAGGAGCTGGTTGACGCGGGGATTACGGACATAATTCTGGTAACAGGTTACCACAAAAGGACAATTGAAGATCATTTTGACGCGGCAAATCTTGACCTTATTGAGAATCTTCGTATGGGCGGAGATAAAAAGCTTCCGTTACTGGAGCAGGTCGAGAAGATTTCACTAATGGCCAACTTTATCTATGTCAGGCAGAAAGGGCCTTATGGAAACGGAACGCCTCTTTTAAATGTTCGACATATTGTGGGGGATGAGCCTTTTATCTATACATTTTCTGATGATTTCATAATGGCTGAGCCGTCAAGATTTAAACAAATGATTAAGGTTTATGAAAAATATGGAGCGTCAGTTTTAGGAAGCGTTAAGGCTGTGCGTGATGAGGATTATGACAGGTATGGGTTTGCCGGAGGGCGTGAACTTGAACCCGGAATAATTGAGGCAAATGTGATCGTTGAGAAGCCAGGAAAGAAAAACGCGCCTTCAGACCTTGCCAATGTTTCAGGGTATATTTTTACTCCTGACATTTTCGATTACCTCGATCAACTGGTTGAAGGGTTGGATGAAGGAGATGAGCTTTATTATAATGACGCGCTAAAGTTGATGCTTGGCGACGGAAAGAAAATAATTGCCGCGGAGATAAAAGGCGGAAAATATTATGATACCGGAAATAAACTTGAATACATGAAAACTATTGTTGAATTTGCTCTTCGCCATCCGGACATCAATGGCGAATTCAAAAAATTCCTCAAGGATTTAAAGCTCGACTAGTTTTCTTTGCGTTGCGCTCCGCAAGTATTCTTCTTGCTTCCTCCTCAATTACAAAAATGCGGTCTCTCACTTTTTCAGCCTGTATTCTTCCTTTCCCAACTGCATTGCATACATAGTAATAATCTCGAGCTGAATTAGTTATAGATGCGGGATCTGAAAAGCCATGTGGAGGCATTATGTGCCTTCTGGGAACACGCCGTTTCAGCCTTTTTGCTCTAAATGTTTTAATATCTTCTGGTTTTATATAAATCCGTCCGCCGGATTTAATGGCAAAGTCTGAGTGTATTAGGGCTTCATATTCTGCTTGCGAAGCCGCGGCATCATAGGCCAGAGCATATCCGTGGGATTCCAGCAAATCATCACCTTGTCTGGGAGTTGAATTTGTCCGTGCTTTATACCTTGCGACTGCTTCGGGCGTTGTATAGTAAAGATTTAAAAATTTAACGCCCTCAAGCTTCCCCTCACGGACAGCCCTATCCAGATGTGTTTGTGTATAACTTTCGCCACGAAAAGCTCTAAGTCTTCCATAGCCTGCCGGAAAAATTAATTCGCTCTCAAGTTTAATCCTTGCATAATAAAGCGACGTCCTGATAGTGCCCTCTTTTTTACCGAGGGCGCCTGCTATATCAGGCGGTGTTAGTCCACTTAGGGCAAGTCTGACTATTTCTTTTTGAAGAGGAGGCAGAAGCTCATCAATTTTTACCCTGAACAATTCCTGAAAATCTACTTTTGGCCGGCTGACCTCTGATTCCTGACCTTCCTCTAAAATTACTTCTCCAAGTCTATTTTCATCAAATTCAGTTTGCTGGGGCTGTCTTTTCTGTCTTCTAAACTCATCTCGACGGACATTTCTTGCAATTTGTCTTGTCCAAGAAATCCAGCCTAAGCTGAAATCACCTGTTCTTCCTAATGTTGGATCAAATGTATCTAATTGCGAAAATATTTTAAATTTTGTATCCTGTAAAAGATCAGCTCCGCGATCTCCCATAGAATAAAAACCGCCGCGTAATTTTGTATCCAGGATACCGTCAAGCTCAACCCATGCCTGTTTGTCTCCTGATTTTGTTCTATTCACCAACTCCTCAACATTCACTTGAGGAACGGTTATTTCCTGAGGTATTTGTGCCCTTGCTGATATTGCTGTTTCAGAAATTACCATATGACAATT
>MFPJ01000009.1 GCA_001782675.1 Candidatus Levybacteria bacterium RIFCSPLOWO2_12_FULL_39_17 | reverse complement strand
ATCGTTTTGGGACTTTTAATCGCTAACTTTTTCTCACGAAGAGGCCAGAAAATCGACATGGGCCAGGCAACCACACAGACTGAGGAACAGGCTAAATCTCAAGCGGAGCAGCAATACAAGGTTGTTGCAGGAGATTCACTATCAAAAATTTCTGAAAAGTTATACGGCAATCAAGAATTATGGCCTGTCTTGGCAAGAGAGAACAACATTGTCAATCCTAATGTAATATTCGTTGACGCTACTTTGAAAATCCCAGCAAAAAGTGATGCTGAAAAGTTAAAAGCCGAGATAGCAACAACCAGTTATAAGGTTCAAAGCGGCGACACTTTGTTTTTAATAGCAGAGAAAGTCTACGGTGACGGTTCGAAATGGACCGTTTTGGATCGGGCTAATAAAGTCGGACGTTTGCCAAACGGCAATCCGCTGATCTTTACCGATAGTACCTTAGTTATCCCCCGTTGAAATTAGTGTATAATTGAGACTAAATTCGCGGGAGTAACTCAGTTGGTAGAGTACTTACTTCCTCCGCCTGACAATGCCTGCGGTGGTAGTTCAGTTGGCAGAACGTCTGCTTCCCAAGCAGGAGGTCGCCGGTTCGAAGCCGGTCCACCGCTCCATACGATTTTAGTCGAACTCGTGGGTATTAGCTTCAGAAAGTCGTTAAATTTCGCTAAAATTTAATCCTATAACCTAATACCTATACGGGAATCGAACTAGCCGTACAGTTGCTATTTTTACTCCTGCTCTGTATCTTCAGGACTTCCCATCCACTTTGACCCATAAAATTCTTGCATAACTGCACAAGCTAACAAATATACGACTTCTTGTATCTCTTTTAACTCTTCTTCTGATGAGTTGGGATAATACTTTTTGATTATTTCCAGTGGCAACACAGCAAATATTCACCTCCTTTATCGGAAGTTGGAAAATTAGCATATTATGATCTCCCTCTAGAAGAAGTTTTATTGCACATATCAGTAAAAATGACTACGAAAATCTTTTGAAAAGGTAGGAGTTAAAGGTGTGAAATGGAATTAGGTCATAAGTTATACAGTATTTTAAGTCATTTGAATATCTGGAGAGTTTGTTTTTGTTAGCTAGGCTACGAAGTTGGATGAGCACTTGGTGATCAAAGTGGACGAAGAGAAATTAACGAAAAGGGGAAACGGCTTCTGTGGCGGGCTATATTGTTATTGTTGGTGGCCTTCTTTTCATTGCATTAGGCATCTTCTTTCTGCTTGAAAAATACTAATACAACTCTTAAAATAAACATATTCAGCCTCAAACAACTCATTTATGTAAAAGTAAATTAGTATGTCGATTGAGATTACAGAAGCTACACAAAAATTTAGAAGAAGTTTATTGTTTTATTTTATTTTACTAACAATATTAAACATCACCTTTTATGTTTTTAAGGTTTTCCCTGAATTCTCAACTCTGAAAGGACTATTGATAAATGAATCGGTTATATTATTGTTAGGCTACCTTTTTTATTTATTTTTTAAGAAGTGGGGATTAAAAAGGTATTTAACCTCGATCAAAAAACCTCGCAAAAATAGATAGGCCACCGGCCGGCTTTACTTAAGCGGCCAGTACTTATAGAATTTGAGATAAAAATCAGCGGTCCATGGATGTTCTACAATTAAACGTATTTCAAAAAGTCGTAGTACTGCAAAGAAGTCTCTAATTTCTGAGATAGTGCTTTCAGACCCCGTAAATATTTCCTCAAATTCTTTAAACACATCCTTCTCATATTCTGAAGCGGGTTCGGAAATAACTTTGTTTTCCAGATATTTAATAATCTTGTCAAATTCCCCCTTATCTAGCCAGGCCCCTTTGCAGGCATCGCACTTTTCAATCGTAACTTTCGAGTCCATGTATTCAAGGGAGGTCATTTTTGCTGAGTCTTTGGGGCATTTTTTTAGACTAGGATGAGCCTTACATTTATTAGCATTATCATCAAAAAGGTCAAAATCCAACCATCTTAAATCGTCATCAGTGCTATCTTTTGCAATTCTCAACTCATCCCTATCAAACCATTTGCCTCCGCATTTTGGGCATTCATCTATCCGGACACCTTTTAAACTTGCAGATTTTAAATTATGTTGGTCTTTGGGGCACTTCAACATAGAGTTTAATTATAAACTTTGTTTGGTCGCTTCACAATTAAATCAAATCTCTTTGACCTTGCTTTGATAATATAAGAGCGAACTGGCTACGATTATCAAGAACATATACTGTCCCAAAATTCCTCTTATTAATAGCCCTAAATTTGTCTGGGCTGAGAGAGGGACCTCGAAAGTAGGCGGGAACAGACTAGATATGGAATAAAAAATTGCGTATATTAAAAATACTATTGCGATATAGTTAAGATTCTTAAAACCAAAAATAACGCTTCTCTTTACAGAACCAAAAAAACCCTTATTTTCTAAAGAGAAATAGATCGAAGTAAATACAAAGAAAGAAAATAAAGCTGGAAAAATAAAAAATACTGGATTCCACCTCAGGAGACTTTGAGTCAGATTTTGTATAGCTCTTATTATTTGGCTTGGATCACCACCGCTTTTTGCGTAGCTGAAAGCTGCATAAAAAATAAGCAAAAGTGCTAGGATACCAAACAGGATAGATAATATTATCGAAGGAACTATTAATCGCTTAGCATTACGAAGGGTTATAATCACCAAATTACGATAATTTATTAGTTTGTGTTGCTGTTTATCCACCAAAAATGATGGAATTGACATCCAAAAACCGAACTGAATTAAGAATAAAGGAATGGTTATAAACTGTAATATTTTACCTATAATTGATTGCCCTAAAAGGGATGGTAAAAAAGCCACAAGTGTCAGAAAAACTAAAAGTAAGTAGATATCAAGGCTTCTATTGGCAAGGTAGAATCCCTTTAAAAAATAATTCGTAATCAAAACCTTCAACATATTTTCGCTACCTCATTACCTAAAAAGACCAAAGATGATTTTATCTACTTTAAGTCTAGCAGTAAAGAAAGCCCTTCATCAAGCTAAGATAAACATATCTTAATAATCCATTCTGGCCACAAGGGTCGAATTTCTGATATGCATACTTATGCATTTTTTAGACCCAGGCAATAGATAAAATCAGCAGTTAGAGCGTTCTCGTTGAATAAACGGTAAAATTTTGGTGGTCTGTGTAAGATCTCGTCAGGAGCTCCCAAATAGTGCGGGATTGTCGCGGGTTCACAAGCCCGTCTCCCGCTCAAAGAAGGATTTTTATTCTTTCCAGTCCTCTTCCTCAACAAAACCAGTATAACTATATACAGCTCTTTGTGAATATGAGTCATACAACTCTTCAAGTTCTGCCATTGCTTCTTCCACTTCCTCACCAGTTAGGTGATTTTTTAATATTTCTTCGACTTCGTCAAGGTCTCCGTCATCAAATGGTGATTTAACTAAACTGGCCAGTTCTAAAGCTTTGTCTGCTGCAATAAATTGGCCAAAGACTTCAGCCAAATCATGAGGTGTGAGTGGAGGTTTATCAGCCAATAAAAGCTCTTCTGCTTCCTCCTCATCAACCTCATCGCCTTCTGGCCAGATTTGTCGTTCCGTAACATCATAGTCTTCTTCCTCCTCAGCCTCAGTTTTTCGTTCGGCCTTTTCCTGCAAATCTTCAAAACTTTTTGCCACCTTACCTATTTCTCTTTTTGCTTCTCTCCATTCTTTTCTTGCCGCCTCTTCTTGAGCATGAGCTGCTTCCTCAAGAGACATTTTTGCAACTTCTTGTTCTAAGATGCCGTGGATTTCCTCAATTGAGTAAGGTGAAAACTTTGGATATTCAACTTGCCGCCCATTGCGGTTTTTAAATAATTTAGCAATAAATTGGTACTTCAGTTTTAACGGTGAGGATTTGTCAGCTTTCTGGCGAAATTCTTCTCCATGGATAACAAAACAGGCAAAATGGTCGCAAAAATCATCTCTTTCATCATCAAATTGCGAATAAAATGTTAAGAAATGAGCTTTTTTATCAACTTCTTCTCCATCCCAACTGATTTTTCGCCATTGCTCTTGCTCTTCTTTTGAAAGCGTTTCCCAAACCGACTCACCGATTTCATGAAGAAGTGTAGCCATCCTCTTTAATCTGTAGGCATCTTTTGCTTCTGCTGGGACAAGCTCACAAGAATAATACAGAATAATCTCACCAGTGTCTGGCGAATACTCACCTTCCCTTACCAATCCTTTTAGATATGCCTCAATTGGTGTTGATGTTTCAGTAATTTTTTTTATGGATTTAACATTTACCAACAGTTCTTTTGGTAAAAGTCGAACAGCTGCAAAAACATCTTTTGCTTCTTGAAGTGTAAATTTGCTATTGGTACGCTCGACAAAACCATCTTTGGAAATCCCGATGGAGAAAATATCGCCTGTTTTCCTTAATTCCAAAACAGAAGTCTTGGGTAAGATTGCCAGATCAATGCCATATTGAAGTTGCAAATCTGCTTTAACACCCTCAATCTCTGAAAGTTCGCCATTATTCTCAACTCCTTCTGTGAGGATTTGAACTTCTGCCTGTGATTGAATCTGTTGAAAGATATTTCTAAATGTAGTGTTTGTTTTGCTAACATCAACTGTTTCCCAATATATTCCGTAGACTGATTGTCTTAAGAAAAATGGATTATAGGGAACCCATTCTAAAAGCCTACCAGATGCATTAATAATTTTGACTCCTGGCCCATATGGTTGAATATAGCCATGAAATGCTTCATCTTGGGAAAATGATTCAGGCAGCTTTGCTAAAATCCCAAGTAATTTAAATATCTCATCATCACGAAGTAGGCAATCTCTTCCTAAGTCACCAATAACCGATCTGTACAAATTTTCTTCCAATAAATTTCTAACCCTTTCAAATTCCCTTTGCTGGTCAGGAGATAAACTGTCAATTGTCTGCTTAAAACTTCGAGTCCTCAAATCGCGATCTGGCAATTTGCCAAAACATTTTAAATAAGCATGCTCGGCCACCCTTCCAAAACCAATACCTAAGGCTTGATCTCTTGCTTCAAACCAAAGTCTTTCATGTAATCTGTTGTTAGTAAAAACAAGTGGGATAAGTCTTTCCAAAACTTGCTGAATTTCTTCTTTAAATGGAACAACTTCAATATCATTTTGCCTCCCAGTAATACCAAGGTATGAATAGGGATCAGTTTCAAGAGGTGTATCCTGAGATGAAAAGTCAAATTCTGATGTTGAAAAAACTAGACCTTGAGTTGTTGCACCGATAAGAGTCGGAGCTATGTTTTTGCGATTTGGTGGCATTTCGGAAAATTTGTCTATGTGAGAAATATCCAAATTATTCCCAAAGGCCAAATAATGACCAGGGACTCCTCTAACTAATGGTAATAGTGCAATTTCGGTTGCAGTTAAATGAGGAAAGTCTCCTGCCAACTCTGCAAAAGTAGAGTATCGGCGACCAAAAACAGCCTCTGTCCCCCTATTAAACATTTCAAGACCATCTGGCAAAGAAATAGTTTTGAAGAGCAAGTTAAATAGGCGATCTCTTTTCTCATCAAGACCCAACTTTAATCTAGCTTCTTCTAAGGCATCCTGATAATGAGCAAGCGCCACAGAGTCTCTATGAAGTACTAAGTCCAAAACCTTTTCGCCTTGCTCTCTGGCAAATTGCCTTCCCTGCAATCTTTTCCCAATATGACCGAGTCTGGACATTGCCTCACCATAACTGACAGTTGTTGTTTGGATTGTTTCTTGTAATTGTGCGCGATGTTCAATAGCTGTGATTGGAACAATTAGGCTTAATTCTTTACGCAGAACAAGTCTTCTACTTTCCGTTTCTGGCTGGCTTCTTTGTCTTTTAGACCTTTTTACTTTTTCAGACTGATTTCGTTTAATATCTCCTGTTTCTTTGCTCATAATTTTTATGTTTTTTTCTTGTTATTTAAAATTTTCAGAATTTCTTCCATTAAATAGCGTCTATGACCTCGATTACCAACTCTTATCGCAACTAGTTTTTCAGTTCTATCCCAACGCCTGACGGTTTCTGGATGAACGCTTAACAGGTCAGCAACTTGTCCAACTGTCAATGTTTTTGGTAATGAATCTCTTTTAACCATTATAGGCTCAGCAAAAAACAACAAAATTATACATGGGTTGTAAATAATTGTCAAGCCCATAGTACAAATACAAGATTAAATTTGAAACCTGGTAATTTTAGGTCTAAAATGTTCTTTGATGCCGACGTAGCTCAGTGGTAGACCTGTCTGCCGGCAAGGCAGGGCAACCTTTTGAAAAGCCTGTCAAAGCTTGCCACCTTAGCTCAGTTGGTAGAGCAGCGCTTTCGTAAAGCGAAGGTCCCGAGTTCGACTCTCGGAGGTGGCTCAAGAAGCGGTGGGCCACGTCAGACGTTGCGGGCAGATAAACGGAAGGTCGTATGTTTAAAAGAACTTCAAGGATAGAACGCTTATCGCGAAAAGAAGAGACAAAAGTCGTCAAAAGAATTGTCTATTTATCTATCTTCAGCATCATTCTGGCTGTTTTTTTAATTACCCTTGGTATCCCCATCTTAGGCAAATTTGCCGATTTTTTAAATTTAGTTTTTAGAAAAAATGAAATTTCGCAAGTCGACACAAAGTCAACGCCCCGTGTGCCAATACTTGATATATTACCCCAAGCAACCAATAGTGCCAGCTTGGCGATTTCCGGCTTCTCCCAGGACGAAACAAAAGTTGTAATTTATAACGATTTACAAAATGTAGGCGAAGCCGAAGTCGAAAGTGGCAAATTTCAGTTCGAAAACCTGAAACTGAAAGACGGACAAAATGAAATTAGCGCCAAAGCTATTTCTAAATCCGGCAAAGAAAGTGATTTTTCGGGGAGCGTAAAGATTATTTTAGATAAAGAACCGCCAAAACTTGAGGTAGACACTCCATCTGAAGGGCAATCCTTTTCTCAAGACAACAGAATAAAAGTTAGCGGTAAAACGGACAAGGACGCCCAAGTTTATGCAAATGGTTTTTTGGCAAGTGTTACGGCTGAGGGTAATTTTGAAGTGTTAGTCCCTGTTTTAGAAGGCGAAACAACTATCGAAATAAAAGCAACTGATGACGCCGGAAATACTAAAGTCGAAAGCCGCAAAGTAAATTTCAAGAAATAAACTTAATAACCAGAAACAGGAAACTATAAACAAGAAACATTTTATGATAGAAAT
>MFPJ01000008.1 GCA_001782675.1 Candidatus Levybacteria bacterium RIFCSPLOWO2_12_FULL_39_17 | reverse complement strand
TCTTTAATTTTTCTAAGTTGATCTTCTTTGGAATCGACTTCGGCCTTTATTTCCCGTCCGCCTTCAATATCACGCTCTTTTGCTATACGGTTTCTTTGAGCATAAAGTTCTTGAAGAGTATGTGATAATTCTCGATATTCCTCATCAAGTCTTAAAATCTCCTCAATCGGAACCTCTATATTTTTATTTTTTGCGCCTTGTGAGACTTTGTCCGGATTTTCCCGAATAAATTTTATGTCTAACATACTGAATACTGGATACTAAATACTCAATACTTTCTTAATTATCGGTTTTAACTTACTAATTGCTTTATATCTGTGATTATACAACTTCTGCTCCTCATCTGTTAAGTTGTCTTCGAAAAAAAACTTCTTTATTGGCTCTAAATAAAAGAATGATCGGAAGGGATAACCTTTAGTTCTTTTTGTCGAAGGTTTTTCCGCAATTATTCCTTGTGTATCACCTGTTTCTAAAAAAAATTGACCGTTTGGAAGCGCCAAACAGACAGTTGAAATAAAATGAGCCCTCCGATTCCTCCCGAGTTCTTTTGAAATCTTATATAGATGGCTGATAATTTCCTCATCTGTCATTTCATATCCGAGCCATCTTCTGGTATTTTTTCCAGGCTTTCTTCCCAATGCCTCTATTTCTATCCCGCTGTCATCGGCCAAAGTCGGAAGTTCCGACTTTTTTGCAAAAAAGAGGGCTTTTTTCTTTGCATTTTCAGCATAACTTTTTCCTGTTTCTTCAACATCTTCCTGAATTTTCAAATCGGAAAGCGAGGCAACTTCAATTGGTAAATCGGCTAAGAAATTTTTTATCTCGCCAAACTTGCCGGGATTTTTTGTTGCGACTAACAATTTTTTCATTCGTTTATTATAATAAAAATATGTCAAGAGATGAGAAGCTGCTCTTAAAAACCATCGGTATATTTTATTTTACAATATCATTCTCCGGCATATTTTTAAATGTTTATCTATTTAAACTTGGGGGCTTTAGGGCAATCGCTGAATACGGAATGGTATCTCTAAGTGTCCTTTTTATCCTCTATATTGCTTCGGGATACTTCCTTAAATACTATTCTCAAATTTTTCTGGTCAAAACAGGTCTTCTTTTCCTTGGGATGCTTTATTTTTCCATATTTATATTAAGAGAAAGATCTCTCGATTATATAGTTGTACTTGGAATTTTAGGCGGGATAGGGCATGGAACTTTTTGGCCAGGGTACAATTTGACTCAATATATTTCAACCCGAACAGAATCAAGAAATGAATATTTCGGTAAGCAAAATTTTTTGGTTAATTCAGCTACTTCAACTGCTCCGTTAATTGCCGGAGGAATTATATCTTACTTTGGGATTATTAGGACAAAAGAGCTTGGCTATAATCTGGTTTTTTTAATTGTTGCTATTTTGTTCTTCTACATTTTTTTATCATTAAAGGATTTTATAAAACAATCAGGCGTATCTTTTTCAATTAAAGATATACTCGAGCACAAGAGGACTTCTTCATGGAGGATAGTTCTTAGCCAGCAATTTTTTTATGGCTTGTATGATGTATCGTTTAATTCATTTGCCGCAGTATTAATTTTTTTAATAGTTAAGGAAGAAGTTAATTTGGGTTTTGTAAATTTCTTATCTGCGGCAACTTACGCCCTAGCAAATCTTTTAGCAATTAAAATAATAAAGAAGAATAAAGATTCATATCTGATTGGTTCTATTTTAGGTTTCTTAGGATTACTGATTTTTGGACTACAGCAAAATCTCATAGGACTTTTTTCTTTGATATTTATAAATAATATTTTTCTCCCGCTCTTAAATATTCAGACCGCTAAATTAATTTATGATGTAATTGATGAAACAAAAACAAACTGGAAAGAAAAATATCACTTTTTAGTAGAAAGAGATAGCGCTTTGGGAGTGGGAAGAATTATCACTTATTTAATTCTCTTAATTTTTTTGACCAGAGAGAACAGTCCTGAGATAGCCAAAAACTGGATCCTTTTTGTTCCTGTTTTCCCTCTGCTTATCGGATTTCTTCAGTTTTATTATTTTAAATTAAAAAAAGAAGGCTAAATTTTTCTAAACCTCTCAGTTACGAAATCTTTATCAAGAGAGGAGATGAGCCAAGCGGCCTTTGGGCCGTGATCTTTTCCGAGTAGCGCGATGTAAATTGCAGCAAAAGCATCCTTGGATGAAATATTCATTTCCTTTGCAATTTCATAAATTTTAGTTTGGAAATCTTCAGCATTTAAATCCTTTGAAACTAAATCTGCAACTTTTTTAAGATATTCCTTTTGGGTTGTATTTAAACTTTTAACCTCCGGTGGTGTTTCTTTTTGAATCAAAAACCTTTCCGATTCGGGAGCATATTTTTCTATCCAGACCCTTGCATACTTTGCCCAAACTTCCGCTCCTTCCTTTCTAATCTCTCCTTCCATATTAGGCATCTGCACCCATTGGGCAAGAACAGAGAAGCGAACGCTTGGTGGTTTTTTTATTCCTCCGATTTGAGAAAGCTCAAAAGCCCGACTTAAATCATCTCCCTTTTTGGAAAAATACGCTTCGGAAGCTTTTTGATAATCATCATAAAGTTTCGGAATTAGATCGGTGCCGAAAGGCGTGAACTCGATTGCTTGATTTGGAGGAGTTTTAATTAGTAAAAATCGATAAATTTGAGAGGGCAAAACTTTTAATAACTCCTCTGCTGTTACTCCGATCCCTTTTGATGAGGACATTTTTCTGCCGTGGGAAAGAAAATGTTCATAAGAAAAACCGAAAGGGATCTCTTTTTTAAATACATCTTTATAAATTTTTGCTGCAACATCGTGCGTTCCACCTGCCGACATATGGTCCTTTCCCGCACCTTCAATCGTTACGCCGTATGTCCACCACTTTGAAGGCCACTCAACTTTATAAGGCATTTTTCCTGTTCCGTTAAAAGGAGAAATTTCTCCTTTTGTTCCACATCCCTGAGCCCATTTGACCAAATCAGGTTCGCATGAAAAGCCTACCTTTTCCCCATCCCATGAAGTAACTTTTGTTGTGCCCAACTTTCCGCAGTTTGGACATATCACCTGAAGAGGAAACCAAGGCTGTTCTACCTCCTTTTTGTAAATCTCCTCATAAACTTTCGCGATCTGGCGCGCGTGATCCAAAACAAAACTTATCGCTTTATTAAATGTCCCATTTTTGTAAAGTTCGCTCGTTTTATAAATTTCTGCTTGTACATCAAGTAGTCCAAAAGCTTTTCTCATTATGTTGCCAAAATAATCTCCGAATGAACCCGCGCCGTCGGGAGATGGAGCAAGAAACAACGGAACGCCCATGTATTTTGAATGGGAGGAAAGTAAATCGGCAGGCAAACCATCGATCGGATCAACATCGTCAAAACCGAACATATAGGAAACATCCGCTTTTCTTTCTTTTAAGACTCTGAATAAAACATCATGAAGCACCGGCCCTTTGGGGCCTCCCATATGAATTATTCCTGATGGCGTCCAGGAATCATTTATGATTTCTTTGCCTTTTCGGTTTTCCAATAATTTATCGGCCCAAAACATATATCCTTATTATAAACGAAAAAAACCTCATTGAGGGGTTAAATGATTAATCCGAAGATCAATCCCTCTTTAAAGGGTTACCTGCCTTGAGTTAGATCGAAGGGCTTCTCGGATATTTCTGTAGCTAAATTTTTGAGATATTAATTGATTCCAACAACCGTATAGACTACCTTCCCTACAGGAGCTTCAACTTCAACTTTGTCTCCAATGGCTTTACCAATCAATGCTTTCCCGAGAGGTGATTCATGTGATATTTTTTTCTCTTTGGGATCTGCTTCCCATTCACCAACCAAGGTGAAAAGCTCCTTTTTTCCATTCACGGACAAAGTTATAAGAGATCCCAAGGCAACGGTTGCGTTTCTACCTCTTGCATGATTTTCTTCGATCAGATTTGCGTGCTTTATAATTTCCGTTAATTCTTCGATTCTCCCGTCAATTAAGGAAAGCTCTTCTTTTGCGGCCGTGTATTCTGAATTTTCAGCCAGATCTCCCATTGACCTTGCCTGAGATACCCGTTCAAGAACATCATGTCTTTTTACTTTACTTAACTCCTCAAGCTCATGCCTTAATTCTTCTAAACCTTCTTTTGTTACATATACTGCTTTCTTATCCATTTGATTAATAAAATTCCCTCGGGAAAACTTTGTCCGGGGGAATTACTAATTTTATCAGTTATATATACAAAATGCAAGCTGGTATGTCAATATCCTGGAGTATTTATTGAGGCAAAAGATCCTGTTTTTGAGATACTTCTTCTTGAAAGTTTTCTCGCGAAATTTAGGTAAGTTTCATATCTCAATCTATAAATCTGCCGTATAAAATTGCTCTTGTCCTTGGGATGAAATCTTGCAAAGCTTCTACCAATCTCCTCCGTAGTTATCCTGTTTTTCATGTAAAAAAACTGCGCTAAAAAGAAAATTCTGTCCATGGGGATAGCTAACTGATTCATAAAGCAAAAGCCGGAAGAAATTGGTTGAGGCTCAAATGAATTTGGAAGAAATTTTAAAACCCATTTATTTTCTGCTAAAAATCTTTCATGGGTTTTTTTCTTATTAACTAAAACCCTTAGCTGGACAACTTCATGGGCTGAGAAAATATTCTGCTTGCCTACCGGAATAACAAGGTGGTCTTGGGCTAAAAACATATTTGGACAAATTTGATCTTGTGCCAAAATTTCCTCTCTTTTCCTTTTTCTGCTCAAAAGAAGAAGAACTAAGTTTACACAAAATCTTGTAAGCCACATTGTGTTTTTAGCGGAAACTATAAACAAATCGATATCGTCTTCCGGGTTTGAATTATTCATTGATAAGCTGCCGCTTATTCCAATTAACCTTACTGAAGGGATAAGCGCTAAAAGCCCGGAAACTCTTTTTGCCATTTTCAATTTTTTAATGCTTTCCTTTTTTCTTTGGATTCTCAGAGAATATAACACGGCTCTCCCATGAAGAAAAAGATATTTACCCCGTCTTCTAATTAATCCTTTTTTGAGTATTTTCTTAAGTTTCCTATAGAATTCATTTTCCTGAATTTTAGCTCCGATAAGAAATTTCCAAATCTCCGAAGGCTTCATCGGAAAATCAAAAACATCTGCATAAGAAAGAGTTTTAATTACTGATTCTTCTAATTTATTTACTCTGTGTTTCTTCATATCTTCCCATGACCTCGGACACCCCGACGCTTAAAGTTTCAATAGCGCTTTGTGCCGAACCATTATCATCAACTATAGATCTTATTGCGTTGCCAAGATAGGAATTAAGGGAATCTACCATCGCTTCATCATAAGTGTCGGATGAAAAAATGGTAGACCTTGCGTTTTGCCCTTGCTGGACAAAGGGATATACAAGTGAATTAGACTTGAGCAAATCTGCCATATCGGATCTCGGATAGAGTTCTCCAAAAAGTCTTACTCCTGAGGTTTTAGTGTAAAGTTTTTCCATAATCTCACGGCTTCCTAAATATTTCAAAAATTCAAAAGCTTGTTCTGAATATTTTGTCTTAACGGAAGTTCCCTCCACCCAAAAACTGGCCACGGTATTTTCTCTTGCATTCTCCGATGAACCCAAACGAGGAACGGATATTACCACAAATTCCAAATTTGGATTCAGTGTTTTTATTTCGAAAATGTCCCATGAATAGCCAAAATACATTGCAAGACTTCCTTTTGCGAAGGCAAGCTTTGAGTTCTCAAGAGAACCATCCCAGATGCTTGCGTCACCCTTTGCAAAAGAGGTGTAGAAATCTAAGGCATCAATAGAATTTTGTTTGTTGGGGCCGTTTAAATCTTTTAAATCGGCTCCGTTTTGGATAAGAAGAAGGGAAATTATATCCGAGCTGTGAACTATATTATCAAATGTTCCCAAAGCCACACCCGAAGTCATAATCTTGCCATTTGAGTCTTTAACCGTAAGACTCCTTGCGATTGCTGTTAAATCTTCCCATGTAACGGGATAATTTGTTGTACCTCCCGCTCTTAAAAGCTGTGTATTTATAAAAAGAGATAATGTGTCAAAATGAATAGGGATACCGTAGTAAGCTCCGCTAATCTTGAGATCCTCGGAAATCACGGGATAAAATTTACTGTCAAGTTCTGTCTCACTCACTACATCTTGAGGCAGAGGCAACAAATAAGGCTTGAGCTCCGTAACCCAACTGTTATGAAATCGGAAAATATCAGGGCCTGTTCCGTTATTTATTCTTGTGGTGAGCCTTTCATAATATTTACCCAAGGCTTTTATGTCTTGCTTTTCGTATTTAATTTTTATGTTGGGGTGCAGGCGCGTAAAATCCTGAATAATCTCCTCAATGCTCGCGGGATTTTCCCACGCTCCCCAGTAAGTCAACGAAGCATCTGTTGTTTTTTGCGGTTTGTTAAAGTTTGGCAAAATGAAAACAAAAAAAGTAGCAATTAAGCCTCCAAGAACAAGAAATCCTATTATCAAACTGATAATCTTTTTTGCATTAAAACCTCGTGGAGCTTCTTCAGCTAAAGGATACTCCGTTTCTTGACTTATATTTTCCTCCATAAATCTCTCCGATCGCGCCTCCGCTGATTCTATAGTATAATATTTGAACTTCAAAGAAAAGCACCATGAGATTTAAATTACCAAAAGGAATTTTATATAATGCAGTTCGTTCCGCCTACTGGTTTGCTGTGGGGTTTGTTTTGTCTTCTGCTCTCCTTGCAAGCGCAGTACTTTTTTATTTCCAATTTACCTACAAAAATAGGGTCATTCCTGGAGTCTTTGTTGACAATGTTTATATAGGAGAGAAAACAAAAACCGAAATTGAGAAGATCTTTAGTGAGAAAAATGAAGTTATTGGGAAGAATACTTTTATCTTCGCCACCGATGGTCTTGAAGCTACAGTCTCTGCGAAAACTTTAAATATTGGTTATGACATAAATCTTATCCAGGAACAAAGCATAAACCTTGCCAAGACTAAAAATTTATTAAGCGATACTTACATAATACTATCCTCTTACATAAACGGAGAGTTTCTTAGCCCTTCTTACACTTTTAACCGGGCGTCTTTGGAAAAAGAGCTGGACTCTATTCAAGAATCCATCTACCAGGAGCCTGTTGATGCGCAATTTAAGGTTAGCAATAACAGGGTCGTAGCGTTTCGTGAGTCAAGCAATGGAAAAACTATTAATTTTGAGGAGCTTGAAGGAAAATTGCGTCAATCTATTCCGGATTTAATCAAGAACAAAAAATCAAACATAGCAAGAGTAGATATTCCAATTAGAATAACTGAGCCGAATGTAACAACAAAAGAAGCAAATGATTTGGGAATTGTAGAAATAATCGGCGAGGGAAAATCCACTTTTTTTGGATCTATCCCCAACCGTGCTCATAATATTTTCCTTGCGGCCTCCCGAATAAGTGGAATTTTAGTTGCTCCAAATGAGGAATTCTCTTTCAATAAAGCATTGGGTGATATTTCTAAATTCACCGGTTACAAAGAAGCATATATTATCCAGAACGGAAAAACGGTGCTTGGTGACGGCGGGGGTGTTTGTCAGGTTTCAACTACTCTTTTCCGTGCCATTCTTAATTCCGGGCTGCCGATAACCGAGAGACATGCTCACGCCTATAGGGTTGGCTATTATGAACAAGATTCTCCGCCGGGGTTTGATGCTACGGTTTTTTCTCCCTCGGTTGATTTAAAGTTCAAAAACGATACCGGAACGCATATTTT
>MFPJ01000007.1 GCA_001782675.1 Candidatus Levybacteria bacterium RIFCSPLOWO2_12_FULL_39_17 | reverse complement strand
CAAGGGGGAAGTTGTGGGAAAGCCAGTCTGCTGATTTTTCCATAAATGTAGGTTTGACATATTCACGATAAGGAAGATATCTAACTAAGATTTTTCTTATGTGGTCTCTGTGGAGCTCCCCCAAAGAAATTTTAAGCTCTCCGGGCAAAAAAGCTTGTGTTCTCAAAATTAATATTTCCGCGCCGTCAATTCTCTTAAAATAGAAATCATATAATTCAGACCAGATATAAAAATAATCTTCAACTTTAATCCCCTCAGTTGTTATTTTATAATGAAAATTATGGGGTGGGACTATTGATAAAGCAATCGACAAAAATGCGAGAGCAATTAAAACCGCCATTAGTTCATATTGGCTGAACAAAAAAAGAATAACCTCAAAAAATAAAACCAGCAGAACAATGGAGAGATAGAATTCTTTCCCTTTTTTTCTAAAAGGTCTTCCGGGCGCGCTCCAGGAAAGAAGTGTTTTTATATCAAAATCATGGCCTTGATGGTCGGGAGAAAAGGGAGAATCCATAATCTAATAATGCAGGAATTTGTAGTAAAAATCAAGGAAGCAAAATTAAGTATTAGACATTAAAATTGAAGAATTGGATAATTGATTAAAAATTAGAAATTAAAAATTAAAAATTTCTTGCTGAGCTATAGTTCGGCAAGATTTGTGCTCTCCCCGTTCTTTGCCTCCTTAACATACTGGAGATATCTCTCTGTAGAGGAGAGTCTTTTGTGCCCAAGGACTTTTGAAAGAAAAACAATTGAAACACCGTTTTTTAAATGATGAGCAACAAATGTGTGGCGAAGGTCATTAATTTTTGCGTTTTCTATCCCTGCCCTTTTAAAATATCTTTCCAATGCATCCCTTATGTTCCTAATTAAAAATGGATTTCCCGTTTTTGTGATAAAAAGATAATCGGAAGTGGTATTTGGCCTTGAATCAAGATATCTTTTGACAGCCTCTTTTGCTCTTTTGCTTAAAGGCACATCTCTGGCAGGATGCCCTTCATAAGGTCTTACAGTTAAGCTGCTGTCCTTAACATCCTCTACTCTTATATTCGCAAGCTCTCCGATTCTAACCCCTGTCTGAAGTAAAATCTCAATAACCGCATAAATTCTTGGATCAGAAGAGGCCGAGTCACGAAGGGCCCTATATTCAAGGGCTGAAAGAATTCTGGGCGGATTAAGTTCGTATTTGGGATGCTTTACAAGAAGTGAGGGGTCATCGGTTATGTATTCATTAATTTTAAGAAACCTGTAGAAAGTTCTGGTTGAGTTTAATTTTCTTGATACAGACTTTGGCGTATACCCGCGGGCATGCATTGAAGCCAAAAAAGCCTGGATATCCTCATTTGAAACATCATGGATATGCTCTTTTTTTAATTCTTCGAGAAAAGAAATTAACTGGTCAATATCTTTTCCGTATGCTAATATAGTGGCAGATGCCTTATTTTTTGATTTTAAGAAATCGCAAAATTTTTCTTTTGCGTCTTGAACTTTTACAGGAGTCATAAAATTTAGTAAGGCCTATAATATCAACACTCAAGGTCTTTGTCAACCCCGATTAAATCCCGATCTAATCGGGATAAATCGGGGTCAATTGGCATTATACATAAAATAATTATGAAGAGACTGATGCCTATTCTGCTAATTTTTCTTCTTTTGGTGATCATAAAAACTAATATCGATTCTCTTATAAAGTCTCTGCGAAATGAGAATAAAGTAGCGGATTTGAAAAAAGAGCTGGTTGAGGAGGGGAAAAAAAATCAATTTCTAAAAGAAAAGCTCCTTTATGTTAAAACTGATCAATTTGTAGAGCGGGAAGCGCGGGAAAAACTCGGATTGACAAAAAAGGGCGAATATTTTGTTATCGCGCCCACCTCTACCCCGCTCAATCAGGAAAAAATTGTGATTGATACCAAACCTAACTGGCGCAAATGGCTCGACCTATTCTTCTAAAATACGTTGCGGGGGTTGGAAGAAATCAGAAATTATTTCCTCATTCAAACCGCCCCCATTTTTATCCCCGAACTTGGTTAGTTTTGTGCCTAAGGCCTCTTCTGTAGGATGAAATTCTTATATTCATGGTTTTGAAATACTTCCGTCTTCATCACTTGATAAAGTGCTTTTGCTTTATCTTCTCCCAAAATAGGAGCATATAAACCCAGGAATTTGGTTTCTCCTTCAACATAAAACTGTCCGGCAACAGCAAAGAATTCGCTAAAATTAAAGCCTGCGTATCTTAGAAAGTTTCTGTCGTCAAACTTTGGTTCAAAATTTTGAGAGTCAAAAATCTCAGGTAGCTCCCTTTCTGAAGTTATGCCTATTTGGGAAGATATACGATCTCCTAATTCGTAAGGGGACTGTGATTGTGCCTGAAAGGTATAGTGTACTAGCTCGTGAACTATCATAGACTTAAATAACCTTCTGTCGTCAACCTCTTGGACTTTATAATAATCCTTATTAAGTTCTACTGTTGGATTTTTCTTGGAGGTTTTAGCTGCTTCTATATCACAGAGGCATCTTGAGACTAATGCTTCGGGGCCCTTAATCAAAGCCAATTTTAAAGGCACTTTTGTACCATCTTCAGCAACAATAGGTTTATAAAAATTTGCTGGGAGATTCTCAAGAATTCCCTTCAAGACTTCCATTTGAGTATGATTCCAATCGGTAAGAGTTGTATGGTTTGATGTTGGTGCATCTTTGGAGGACGTGAGCAATACGCCAAATCTGCTTTCAATTTTCTTTTCAATTGATGGAGATTCTGGCACTTGCCCAATCACCAAACCAAGTCCTACCCCAGCAATTCCTTTTAATAAACTCCTTCTGCTTATTCTTGTTGGTTCTGGTTTTGTTCCTTGTTCTAAACCTGTATTATCTTCTGCCATAGAACTATTATATCAGGGTGCGAACTTCCGAGTTCGTTGAGAGAAAAAATGAAGCTAAAAACGATCTGTTGCGGGGGTTGGAAGAAATACGCACCTTCTTCCTCTCCCAAGCTACGCCTCGCCTGTATTTATACCAGAATTATGAGAGAATTATTTAGATTTCTTGAAGAGAGCTTATTTGCTTTGAGATGCTTGTGGCTTTGGGTAGGGTTGACTATCATGTTTTTTAGCATCTGAATATAATCGCTTTAAGGTTGTTTGGTCAAAATCGCCTTGAGCACTTCTTAATGCAATGCTAACGGTAGGAAGTTGTTCTTGAACTTCTTTTAATCGTGCATCTGCGGTAACGAGTCCTCTAAGTGCTACAAGCTGCATTTTCCCGTAATCTGCAAAGCCATATTCACTTCTAAACATTCGTTGATTGGGTTCAATATAGTTTATTTGTCTGCCACTGGGAGTCTGAGAAGTAAAAAGAGTGGAATGCTGATAAACTCCTAACCTTCCAACAGAAGCAGTTCTTACTGCACCTAAATCATCAATTATACCTTCCGCAGTAACTCTAGACCCGCCATATTGTCGTACCAATGAAATAAACTCTTCAAGTGTACCTGCTTTAATAGAGATGCGGCGGCGCATTCCTTCAGGAAGATGACGAACTAAAAATGAGTCACGATGTGATACTTGTCCACCTTTTGCTTCCGTACCTGCCATAGTTGGGGAATATTATCATGACTCTTGTAGTGTGTCAATTATGTAAATGCGTATTTGGTTGTTAAATCAATCCTTAATGTCCTCTGTTGCGGGGCTTGGAAACGAGGTCCTGAGTACTTAGACTTCGCTCAGTGTAAACTTTGCCGAAGGAAAATACGGAGTTATTTTTAAGACAATTCAGCTAAACCTTTTATCTGCTCCTTTAGTGGAGGTATGTCTTCTTTGACAGTTTTCCATAAAATTTCAACATCAATTCCAAAATACTCGTGGAGTGCCTTGTTCCTCATGCCTATCATTTGTTTCCAGGGAACTTCAGGATATTTAGTAATTATTCTAGAAGAAAGGTTTCTTGCGGCCTCACCAATTATTTCCAAATTTCGTACTACTGCATCTATGGTTTTCTGATCTTGTGCAAAAACTTCATACGTGAATCCTTGGATATAGCTTTCTATATTGTTAATTGATGTAAGAATGTCTTCAAGATAAAGCTTTAATTCTCTTTTAGACATAAACAACTTCCCGAAGAATATCTTCTTTTATTGCTGGTTTAAGTGCGTTCTTAGTGACGAGATCTACTTGTCTACCTATAAGCTTCCCGAGATATTCCTCTAATTCAATGAACTTGAACATGCTAATTGGTTGTAAAAATTCAACAAGTATATCAACATCGCTCCTATTTTTATTGTCTCCTCTTGCAACCGAACCAAAAACTCCGATCCTTTTTACAGAATAGGTTGATTTGATAAAAGCGAAGCGGTTATTTATTAAAGTTTTTATTTTATCTATGTTCACTTCCATAATTTTTAACCTCTGTTTTATTATACCAGATTTGGGAAGATATATTTTTATCCCTGTATTCTAGAAACGATTGCCCCTTGAGGCATGAAACTCCGCGGAGGTTAGAAGAAATCAGGAATTTTTTCTTAACCCAAACCCACCCGGTTTTGCAGTTGATTAGTTCCTAAATTTCCAGTTTTAAAATCTTTATTTTCTTTTCTCTGGGCCAACTTTTGATTTGGCTTTCTCTTTTTAAGGCTGCGGATTTTGATTCGAGCTGTTCAGTATAGAGTAATTTTATTGGTTTGTGAGAACGAGTGTATCTGCCGCCCTTGCCATTCTTGTGGTCTTCGAACCGTGCTCGTGGATTGTTCGAAGAACCAGTGTAAAGACTGCCATCGAAACAAAGGACAATATAAACATACCACATGCTTCCAATTATAGTTCGAAACTGATATAATTTACGATGTTAATACGTGCGGGGTAGTGTAAAGCTGCACAGGAGGCTCATAATCTCCTAGACAAGGTGCGATTCCTTGCTCCGCAACAAAGCCTACATCTCTACAAACCATTTGCTATTTTCTACCTCTTTTTGATAAAATACAATTCTTATGAAGCGAGAAAAACTTATAGTTGATAAACGAACAGTCACCGGCAAAAAGGTAAAGAAGCTAAGGCGGGAAGGAATTCTTCCCGCAAATGTTTATGGTAAGGAATTAAAATCCGCTTCCGTGCAGCTTCCGCTTAAATCATTCCTAGAGGCTTATAGACAAGTGCATGAAACCGGACTTATTGATCTGGCTTTCGACGGTCAAACCCTTCCCGTTTTGATCCACAATGTTCAAATTGATCCAAGGACACAATCTCCGGTCCATGCAGATTTTTTCAAAGTAAACCTCAAGGAAAAGATCACCGCCCGCGTTCCTTTAGTTGCAGTTGGTGAGGCAAAAGCAGAAGTAGATAAAATAGGGCTTCTGGAACAACCTCTTTCAGAAATTGAGGTTGAAGCACTTCCCGCAGACCTTCCTGACAAAATTGAAGTAAATGTTGAAAATTTGGCACAAATAGGCGACCAGATTATGATTTCCGATATTAAAGTTCGTGAAGGGGTAGTTATTTTAAATGAGTCTTCTCAAATGGCATTTAAGATAGGCGAACTTGTTACCAAAGAGGTTGAGGAAGAGGCGGCAGCCGAAGAGGCCGCTGCAGAAGCCGCAGCCGCAGGAGAGGTGGCAGTAGCGGAGGCAGAGGCACCCCAAGTAGAAGGTGAAAAACCGGCAGAAGAAAAGGCTCAAGGAGAAACAAAGGAAAAAGAAGAAGCGCAAACTGAACAAAAAAAGAGCGAATAATGAATCCTACAATAGGAGGCTTTCCTACCGCATTTCATCTGACTCGAGAAAATCCCCAAGTTCCAGAGCCTCTTTAAAGTCAGAATCTAACCGCAGAGCTTTCCCAACATAATCAATTGCCTTTGATTTTTGCTTCAAAGAAACCGCGTATATTGCCGCATTGTAATAACTATCCGGAACATTAGGATGTTTTCCGATTATTTCTTCCCAATAAGAAAGACTATTTTCAGCGCTTTTCCTCTCTTCTGTAATCTTTAGAAAATCCAGATATGAAAGAGCGCCATAAATAAGCAAAAAAATAAAGAGCATTATTAAAAAAAGAATCGTAAAATTGGCAAACTGAAGCTTAATATTTTCTTTTTTCATAGCGGAAAGGAAATCCTTTTCTAAATTTTTGATAAAAAGCTTAAATCTTATCGGTAATAGTTCGGTAATTTTGCGGTAATAATTTTTAATTTCTGCCATATAATAATTATAAAGGATTTTGTTTAGATTATCTGCCATATTTGAGCGTTTGCATTCTCAAACACCTTTTTAAGCTTATTACTGATATTCTCAGGAGGATAAGACAAAATCTCTATGTAATCTTCGTACTTTGCAAAATAGATGTATTTTGCCCGAGCTTGCTTTATCTCCCGATCTATCTTCTCAGGACTATCGGCAAGAGAAAAGTTTAAGCTTTGAACAATTTTCTTTTGTCCGTATTTTTCAATATACTTTTTGTATCCTGCCGCGGCCGCAGGCTTAAATTCGGAATGAAATACGCAACGACTGCAGTCCTTGTCCAAGACAAGCACATTTCCCACAGGCATATCCTTTAGAAACATCAGGGCTTCAAATTCGGACTGGCTGATGTAAAGTTTTTGCTTAAAAAAAAGAGCGATAAGCAAAAATAAGACCGGGATAAAAATAATTGTTTTTTTCTTAAATACTTTTAAAAGAAGCGCAAGGGCTATCAAAAAACAGACCAAGGCAAATCCCGGCAGATTAGGAAACCTCCTCTTTAAGCCGAATGGAATCCTCAAGTTTTGAACATTAAGAGTTATTCCTTCAGGGGGAACAATCCACTTCTCCTCCATACTAAGACTCAATATATTATTCTTTTTTTTAACATTAATAGATGAATTAAGGTTTAAATTTTGAGGAGGTTCAATATTTCCCTCAAGTTCAACGGATCTATCAAGGAATTTAATCTGACAAGATTTAAAATTAAGCAGGAAAACCTCTTTCTCTTTATTGCTTGATACGAAATCCTGCCTGCCGGCAGGCAGGTCTCCACATGGCAATACCCATTTGGTGTCAGGTTTGATAATTGAATCTATAACATAAGGGAGAGAAATAAATAATCCGTTTTGTCTATTAACCGCTTTTAAAAATGGTTCTTCAAAATCCTTGTGATAAATCCGAAAATCATTGACTGTCAGTCTTTTCTTTTTTGAGTCATATAGAAGGCCTATTCTGTAGTTTGGATTTTGAAACCAGATACCCTTTTTGCCGGTATCCAGAAAGTCGTCGGCAATAATTATTTGAGGCGGCGAAATTCCCTTAAATTCATTTTTGTACCAATTTGCAAAATCTCTCATGGTTAATATTTTTATATGATTTAAATTGGATACTGTTTCCAACATCTGCGCATAATGACCGCTGTAAAAATTTGAGGGCATATCGCCTTCAAAACCAATCGTTACATGGCCAAATTGATTGTTATCCTTGCGCAATGCATAGAA
This sequence comes from Candidatus Levybacteria bacterium RIFCSPLOWO2_12_FULL_39_17, assembly GCA_001782675.1. Lineage (GTDB taxonomy): Bacteria > Patescibacteriota > Microgenomatia > Levybacterales > GWA1-39-11 > GWA1-39-11. The sequence continues at coordinate 20,397 of MFPJ01000007.1, read as the reverse complement.
AGATAATAGTTTCTCAAAATAGCTGAAAGGTAAACCAATCGAAGCAAAATCCTGAAGGCTATACATTCCTGATGATGCCTCAGTTGGACTCTCGTATCCATTAACCGGGTCTCGTGCGGCCCACCTAAGCATCAAAATATCAATTTTTTCCTCCAAGTCTTTTGCCGGAAGAGAAGCATTGATCTTTGACGGGTAATAGGGTGTTGACCAATAGGTTCCCCAAACTCTATATTCATCCAGAGAAAACTGGTCGGAAACCGAGAGATTGGCAATAACTCCATATTTCTCCTCAAGATATTTCAATGAAAAAGCGTCTGTCCACCAAGAGCCGACCGACTTTGGATAATAGCCGAATAAAGATTTAAAATCTTCCATTACCTTGTTGATCAATTTTATTCTGTCTTCTTGTGTATAGCCTGACAAAAAGATGGATGCGGCTCTGTGCCAGGAATCGGCAAGATTATAAGATACCGATGAGGCTTGCGCAAAATCCGGCGAAACTTCCAAAAAAATTCCGAATTCCTGTTTGCTATCCATTGATTTTGTCAATTCAACAATCCCTTTGTTTTTAAGAGCATCGTAAGTCAGGAGCCATGTGGCGGGAAGCGAGCGTTTTTTAACTTCATTATATTCGGCAAGCAAGCTCTCTTTTGGATTTTTTGTAGTATGAGAAATTCTAACCGGATTGACTATTGTGATAAAAGAATTTTCTTCAAAGTCGGCAGAAATTTTGAGAGGAAATAAAAAGAAAATTATCAGAACAGGCAGAAATTTTAACAAACGAAGAGATTTGTCCACTTTAGCTTTCCGGCCAATCAGAAATGATAAGCATTTTTTTCTCCAATGAAAGCTGTTCGTTTATTTCCTCCGTTACAAACGGCATGAAAGGATGCAGGAGCTTGAGTTGAACAAGGAATAACGAACTAAGAACTAAAAACGAATCTTTATCGATGCGACCCTTTACATTTTCTATGTATTTATCGGCAAACTCGTGCCAGATAAATTCATAAAGCCTTTCGGCAGCAAGATTGAATTGATACGAGTCAAGATATCTAGTTATTTCCGGAACTAATTCTCCGATTTTCCCAACCCATTCCTTATCGAGTTTATTTATTGTCTCATTCTTCAATTGTTCAATTGTTAAATTGTTTCGGATTTCGGACTTCGAATTTAGTGTTTCTTGTTTCATATTTATGAAACGAGCAATATTCCATAACTTATTTGTAAATTTTCTTGCTCCCTCTAGCTTTGTATAAGAAAGCGACTGATCGTTTCCAGTAGCATTCCCATAGATTAACGCAAATCGCACGGAATCTGCTCCGTACCGGTCTATAAGCTCAAGGGGATTTACGACATTCCCTTTGCTTTTACTCATTTTTTTGCCATACGGATCGTTTACGATGCCATGAAACAAAACCTGCCTAAACGGAACATCACCCGTTAAGTAAATACCAAACATCACCATTCTTGTAACCCAGGATTTTAAAATATCGTATGCCGTTTCCATAACCGATGTTGGGTAAAACTTTTCAAAATCCGAACTGCTCTCCAATTTTGAATTTTGAATTTTGAATTTTGAATTTGAGCTACTTTGCGATAGCAAAGTAGCGAACGGCCATTGTCCTGATGAAAACCAAGTGTCAAAAGTGTCGGGATCCTGACGCAAGCTTTTAGAATCACATTTCGAACATTTTTCGGGCGTTTTTCCCTCTGTGATTGTCCAGTTCGAACATTTTTCGCAGAACCAGGCCGGAATTCGGATACCCCAAACAATTTGTCGCGAGATATTCCAATCGCGAAGGTTTTCAAGCCATTGATAATAAACGCTTTCAAAATTTCTTGGTGTTATTTTTATTTTCCCTTTTTTTACCGCATCGATTGCTTTTTCGGCGAGTGGCTTTACTTTTATAAACCACTGCTCAAGAGGCAAAGGTTCCAAAACATTTCTGCATTTATAGCAGGTCCTCCTGGTGGTGTCGTATCCTTTTTTTCCTCTTAGAAATCCTTTTTCTTCTAACAACTCTATTGTTTTTTCGCGAGCTTCTTTTGTGAATAAGCCGTCTACAACACCCGTATTTTGCATCTTGCCGTCGAATCCGATAACTTGAATACCAGAAAGTTCATGTCTTTGCCCTACTTCCCAATCGTCAAAATTATGAAGCGGCGTAACTTTTACTGCACCCGTTCCGAACTCCTTATCTACGAATTCATCCGCAACAATTGGTATTTCTCTGTCAGTCAACGGTATTAAAACACTTTTGTCTATTAGATTTTTGTATCGTAAATCTTCAGGATGAACCATTACTGCAGCATCTCCGTACATTGTTTCAGGACGACTTGTGGCGACAATAATTTCTCCTCCACCCTTAATTGAATAAGAAATTTCGTATAGAATTCCGGCGGTGTCTTTCATTACCACTTCAAGATCTGAGAATGAAGTTCCATCATAAGTGCAATAGTTAACTAATCTCTTGGCGCGGTAAACAAGGCCAGTGTCATACATTTTCTTAAATGTTTTGTAGACAATCGAAATAATATCGGGATCAAGAGTGAATTTCATCCGAGACCAATCAAGAGAAAAACCTAATTTTCTGAGTTGCGATTCCATTCCTTCGCGGTTTTTTTGCACAAAATCCCAAATCATTTGATATAGTGTTTCGCGATCATAGTCGAATCGCGATTTCCCCTCATTGGCAAGATGCTTTTCAAACACAAACTGGGTTTCAAAGCCCGCATGATCAGTCCCCGGAAGCCATAAGGCGGCAAACCCTTTCATGCGATGATAACGAATAAGAATATCCTCGATCGTAAACATTGCGTGCCCAAAATGAAGATTTCCATTGGCATTTGGAGGGGGCAAAATTATTGAGTAGGGACGGCCGGCAGGGTTTATTTCGGGTTTAAAATATCCTCTTTTTTCCCACTCCGAATAAATTATATCCTCTATTTTTTTATGACTATAAATTTTATCCATGCTGTAGCTAACATTTGACAATTTACCGAAATAGTTAAATGTAAGCTAGCCATTTTAGCATACCATAAAACACCATTCAATTGAGCGCAAGCCTTGCGGATTATAAATCGTAAAGCATATAATACAATTATGGATTCTCTTAAATTAAATCAATATTCAGAATTCCTGGTGAAGACTTTCGAAGAAGAAAAGGACAGGATTTCAGAAAAAGGACTGTCTGTGAGTCCGATTGCAGCTGAAATTGCAGCATGGTACGAGAAACTACGGACTGCTATTGAAAATAGGGATGAAGAGGTAATATTAAGGGCCGCGATCGAGCGAATAATAAGAAGGAGGATGCTTCTTGGCGGAAACGGGAAAAGCGTTGCGATGCCCCTGATCAGAGAACTTGTTTGGGCGAGATATTTTCCCGACGAAAGCATCGGGGAAGAAAAAATTGCGGAAGTAGAACAGACAATTGATAGATATCTTGAACTAAAAGACATAATTCTTGAGAAAAATAAAATTCAAGAAGCCCAAATTCATGAATGGATATATCAGCTAATGTCCTCCGATATCGAAGACCGGCTGAATCCTACTGTAAAAAAAGAGGCAATGATTTCCTATATATTTCATAATCTTTCCAAAATGGTGACAATAAAAGATGACACGCAAGAAATTAGAGATGTGCAGGCCTTCATTGCAATCAGAAAGTCTTACGCAAGAGAAGATTTGGCCTTTTTGCGGTACAACCTTTTTAATCAATATTTTGGCAGGTTGTCTGAGGGCAATATTGAAAAAACCGCACAGAGGTTTTTAGACGGTAGAGACGAAATTGACCGTCAATTGAATTATCAAGGGCGATTTAAAGTTTTTGAATTTGTTAAAAGGCAAATTCCTCCCTTCTTGATTCTTGAGGATCTATTACGAAAACAGCAAGGGAAGTTTAGGGAACTGATTTCAAATCCCGAAGCGCTGGCTGAGATAGTTGCCCAGAGCTGTGAGGAGAAATATTCAAAAATCACTGCAAAAGTAAGACGAGCAATTATTAGAAGTGTAATTTTTATTTTGTTATCAAAAGTATTCCTGGCGTTTACGATTGAAGGGACTTATGAACGATATGTTTATGGAGAAATTAAGTGGCTTTCCATTGCGTTGAACATAATAATACCTGTTTCCCTCATGATTATTTTAAGCTTTTTTTTAAAAGCGCCGGGAAAGGATAATACCGAAAGAATTATTGCCAGAATTAACTCGCTCCTTTTTGATCAAGTGCCCCAACTTGGCAAAGGCTTAATCTTTTCTCATAAACCAAAAGCAAGGAATGCTATGGATACAATATTTACTATTGTCTGGTTTGCAACATTCGTTTTAAGTTTTGGAGCAATCTTCTACGTTTTAAATCTTTTAAGATTTAACATTGTAAGTCAGTTCTTTTTCATTTTTTTCTTTGCAATAGTCACCTTCTTATCCTACAGAATAAAACAAGCTGCCGACCTTTACACGGTTAAAGACAAGCAAAGCATATTGACTCCATTCGTTGACTTCTTCTTTATGCCAATTGCCCGAGTGGGGAGATATCTCGCGGAAGGAATTTCTCAAATCAACATTTTTGTTTTTCTTCTAGATTTAATAATTGAAACTCCGTTTAAAGGTCTTATTGCGTTTTTTGAACAATGGTTCTTCTTTCTGCACTCAAAAAGGGAAGATCTTTCCTAATAAAATTTAAGATTTAAGACTAGAGACTTATGAGTCAAATATTGAAATTAACATTTTTTCTTTGATAGCGCTGTGTATAATATCGTCTATCGTGCTCCTTGATAATTTTCCGACAAGACCCGCATCAGTTATTGTATCCGGATACTCGTCCGTCCATACATCCAACGCTTGTAAAAAAAGACCCGTGGTTTTGTGACATGAAGTAATTTTACAAAAAGAAGATTAAAAAAACAATTTATAGATAAATTTGTTGTATAATATTTTTGGTTTTAATTCGTTGAAAAATATTTGAAATGATTAAAGAATTGAATTTTACAATTTTTGCTGATGGGGGATCGCGCGGTAATCCGGGAGAGGCAGCATACGGCTTTGTGGTTTATGATAAAAATGGAAACACAATTTTTGAAAAGGGGACAAGAATTGGAATCGCGACTAACAACACTGCCGAATACAGCGCAATTATTGCCGCATTGAAATGGGTTGAAAATAAATTGGTACTCGGTGGGCAGATTCAGAAACCACGGATCCAATTTTATCTTGATTCGGAGCTAGTAGCAATGCAGCTGAATGGTAAATATAAAGTGAGAAATGAAAATTTAAGAAATCTATTCTTTACAATCAAAAATCTGGAACGGAAAATTGGAGGAGAATTTTTTTACGAAGCAATTCCCCGCGAACAAAACAAAGAAGCTGATCGCCTCGTAAACCTTGCGCTGGATGGAAATTAGGATATATTAGGATGAAACTTTCTGATAAACTTAATCCATGCCCAGATTCAACATTGAAACTCAAGAAAAAGAAAAACCGATAATCCTGCTTGCCGGAGAGGACAACCCATTAATCAGTCTTTTCATTGATGCCCATGGGAAAGACTTTAAAATTGCCCAAATATCAAATAGTCAGAACCCGAAAGTTCTTTCAGAAGAAAAGGGAGAAGATTATTATCGAATTAGGACCGACTCTGCCCACTTAATAAAAAATCTTGAAGAAAAGGTTGACTACGCTCTTATTTTCCTCGCGGGTATTAATGACAGAAAATTTATTCCTCATATCTTTGAAAAAATTGAAGAAGACCAAACCAAAACAATAGTAATAACAAATATCAAGGAGGTTGAAAACTTTTATGACATTATTCTTGAATACAAAAAAATTCCTTCAGTTTATTTTTTATTTCAGGGCGAGCTATATTCTGAAAAAAAGAATATAGTGCCGGAATCTCAAGCATCGGAAATTATTCAAGAAGCAATAAAAAATAAATCAATTACATTAAGCGGAAATGACTTGTCTCCAATTTTTCCAATTTACATTGGGGATGCTCTTGAGGGGCTAAGTCAAATCTTATTTGGTCCCCAGAGAAAACAAAAATTCTATTATCTTTTTTACAGACACCCTCAAACATATATATCGGCAATTCATATTATAAGACGGGTTGAGCCGGATCTTGAGATTGAATACCGGGAAACGGAAGACTTTCAAAGACCTGAAGAAAGCTTTGAGCAAATAGAGCAAGCGCTTCAATCAAAAATTGTAATTACTCCTTCGTATCTTGATAAATATTTTATCGGGTTTGAAAAAAGTTTACACTTTTTTCTGGGACAAACCTTTGAGCTAGCGGAAAAACCCCGGGAAATTGAAATACCAAAAAAAGTCATACTCAAAACATCAGATCTAAAATTCTTAATCTTTGCAACAACTGCCGCATTCGCATTATTTTTTGCTCTAAATATTTTGCTTTTGGGGGGGGCAGCAGTAAACCTAAAAGCTTCTGTTAAGGCATTTAAAGATAACGATTTTAAAAGTGTCTCAAGGAATATTAAAACCGCAAAATTATTCCTTGATGTGGCAGAACCTTCTGTTAATGTTTTTTCAAAAATAGAGGAGATACCGGGAGGCGAAAATTTTCTTGCTACTTTTGAAGCTGCTAAGTCTTCCATAAATCTTTTAAGTCTTGCCTCTTCTGATTTTGATTTGTTTCAAAAGCAGGCTCTCAAAATTGACCTTGAGACACTAAACAAGCTGACTTCAGACGCAAGACATCTTTACTTTGAAGCGGAAAAAATCAGGACTAGCGAACCTAATGAGACCATCAATGAATTAATCACTCCTGATCTTTCAAAAGTAATCAGTTTTCTTGAGATTATGCCTCAGGTCTTAGGTTTTAACAGTGAAAAAAATTACTTATTGCTTTTCCAAAATAACGGGGAGCTTAGACCTACGGGAGGATTTATAGGCTCGATTGGTGAATTAAAAATCTCGGGAGGGGAAATAGAAGATATTAAAATTCAGGATGTGTATGAATATGATGGCAAACTTAAGGCACATGTTGAACCTCACTATATTATAAGAAGAAATCTTCAGCCTCACCTATATCTTCGTGACAGTAATTTTGACTTGGATTTTCAAGAATCAGCAAGCAAATCAGCTCTACTTTACAATCTTGAAACAGGCAAAAAAGTGGATGGGGTAATCGCTTTAAATTTTGAAGTAGTTAAAAGACTAATAGAGGAAATCGGACCTATTAAACTAAACTCATATAACAAAACTCTTGATAAAAACAATGCTTTCGATTTTTTACAAAAAACGATTGATAACAATTTCTTTCCCGGTTCAACAGCTAAAAGAGATGTTCTTCAGGCATTGTTTGATCAATTAACTTTAACAATTGAAAAGGACCAAAATAACCTTATTAAGGTGGCTCGTCTTCTACCCAAGCTTATGAATGAAAAAAATATTCTTTTTGCATTTAAAGAAAACTCCCTTCAGAGGATTTTTTCCGCAAATGGCTATGCGGGGGAATACAACGATGATAGAAAGCAGGGAAAAAATTTATTGCTTGATTTTCTCTCAATTAATGAAGCGAATATTGGAGTAAACAAGGCTAATATTGATATTGAAAGAAGCACCTCTTATGAAGTTGAATTAGTAGGGGAAGAGGTAGGGTCAAAAATAATCCACGCATTAACCAATAACGGAGATAAAAATTATAAGGCGTATATAAGAGCAACTCTTGCTTTTGGTAGTGTCTTAAAATCAATAAAAATTAATGGTGAGGAGCAAAAAATTGTTCCTGCTGTAACAGATTTTAGGGTTTATGAGAAGAAAAATTTTAAACCGGAAGAAGGCCTTGAAGTTGATCGGTCCATTGAAGACGGAAGGGAAGTTCTTGGTTTTGTTTTGGATACCCCGCAAAATTCAGAACGAAAAATAGAAATAACTTATATTAACGGGCAAAAAATTCCTGATTCAACAACGATAAAATACTCACTTTTATTTATTAAACAACCCGGAACGCCTGCGTATCCTTTCGAAATAAAAATGATATATGGAGACGATTATTCACCAAAGAAAATTGAAAATGCGACTCTTAAGAAAAACCTGATCTTAATTTCAAAGACAGTTGCGGGCGATGAAACATTTGAACTTGAACTTATAAAAAGATAAAATCAACTTATGAAATTTAAATATACAGAGAAAGAATTTCAGCACCATATTGAGTCCGAGCATAGATTTTCGCTATCGGGTTATTTGAAGGAAATTGTATATGGAGCAAGTGACGGAATCGTCACAACCTTTGCTGTTGTAGCGGGATTTACAGGGGCTCAAAGCGGAATAAATCAATTTCCGGTAGTAATTGTCTTAATATTTGGATTTGCAAATTTACTTGCGGATGCTTTTTCCATGGGATTAGGAAATGTTTTGTCAATACTGGCAGATAAAGATGTTTACAAAACAGAGCGCGACAAGGAGCTATATGAAATAAAAAATAATCCAGAATTTGAGAAAAAAGAAACAATCTATATTCTCAAAAAAAAGGGCTTCACAGACAATCAGGCTGAAAAAATAACTGAAATTTATGCGAGCAATCCAATGTATTGGGCAGATTTTATGATGAGGTATGAACTTGAGATGCCAACGCCCGAACATGAAAACCCGGTTCTAACAGGACTTGCAACTTTTTCCTCTTTTATAATTTTCGGCTTTGTTCCTTTAATCCCGTATCTCTTAACTACGGCCGACAGTAAATTTATCATCTCTATCTTTTTTACGGTTATATCTTTGGTTTTATTGGGTGTTCTCAGATGGAAAGTAACCACCCAAACCTTATTACGCTCTGTGGGCGAAATAGTCTTGCTTGGAAGCATAGCCGCAGCCATTGCTTATTTTGTAGGAACACTCTTCAGATAGCAACCGGCTAGTCGGTGAATTCCTGGACAAATATTTTCCCGAATATCCCCGCGTCGAGAACCCCGATTCCTGCTTTTCTAAAATTTGGTGATAAAATATTGTCCCTGTGCCCCTGACTTTTCATTAATCCATTCATTGCTATTTGAATATCGGGAGCAAACGCAAGGTTTTCCCCGGCAAACTTGTAAGCTACATTTGCCGCCTCCATTCTGTCAAAAGGGGAAATGCCTTCCGGAGTGTAATGAGAGAAATAACCTCGCTCCAGCATGTCCTTGGCATGCAATCTTGCAGCTTCTCTTAATTTTTCATCGACATAGATTTCAGACAAACCTCTTTTTTTTCTTTCGATGTTAATCAGGCTTGCCATTTTAAACTCGGATTTTTGATCTACCCTAACTTGCGAAGTGGTAAAATTCAGCTTTACTGTTTCAGTGGAACCCGGTTTTATTGTTAGAAAGTTAATTGTCTCCTCAATTGCCCCTCCGAAAATTTTTTTTACCCGAATTTCAATTCCTTGAGTTTTTGTAAACAAAAACCTGCCCGAAAGAGAGTTCCTTACAGAATCTTTTATTACCTCTGATACCGGGAAGGACAAAAGAAGCGATACGGCAAAAGAAGCGATAAAAAAGAAGGAAAGAGCTCCAAAAAAACCCCCGCCTATGGCATCTATTATTTTAGGAAAATTAACACTAATTTTCCTTTTTAGAATTGAAAGGGAGAAAGATACAATAATAAAACTAAATCCTGTAAGAAGCAGAAAAGAAAGAGCATCCGATATTCCTTTTGTTAAGGAAAAATTTTCAACAAACACCTCTGAAACAACAGGATAAAAAATCAGACCTAAAAAGAAAGCAGACAGACTTGACGCAAGACTAATGCTTGCAGGAATTATGCCAAATACCGCATCCTCAAAAACATATACTACAAAAGTAAAAAGGGCTATGTAATCAAAAATGTTAAAGGGGATCAAACCCAGGACTTTCTTTAAGAAGGAAAAATAAGCTTCTAAATCCATAAGCTAATATATGATATAATAATTTTCACTCCTCCGTAAACACAATGCAGCCAAAAAAAAATTCAATTATTAAAACTCTGAAGTTAAGCAAGAAAAAAATTCTCGTTTTTATATTTTTTGTCGCAGCTCTCGTTGCCTCTTTTCTTTTTGTCCTAAAAGATATCCCGGAAAGCGCAACAATAGGCGCAAATAATTATCCCCAATCCACAAAAATTTATGATAGAAATGGAAAAATGCTTTACACTTTTTATACCACAAAAAACCAAACCTTTGTGTCTCTTGATAAAATTTCCGAGAATCTTAAGAAAGCAACCATCGCGATTGAAGATCGGGATTTTTACAAACATGGGGCAATAGATTTGCGAGGAATAACAAGGGCATTTATTTATACCGTTTTTAAAAAGCAGGTTCAAGGAGGATCTACCATCACGCAGCAACTTGTCAAAAATTCTCTTTTAACCCCTGAGCGAACGATCACAAGAAAAATTAAGGAAATTATTCTTGCCTTTGTTGTTGAGGGAGTTTATTCAAAAGATAAAATTCTTGAGATGTACCTCAATCAAGTTTCCTATGGGGGAACCGCATGGGGGGTTGAAGCCGCAAGCTATGTGTATTTTGACAAACCTGTTGAGAGGCTTAATCTTGCCGAATCGGCTTTTTTAGCGGCTTTACCTGAAGCTCCAAGTATTTATTCTCCCTTTGGCTCTAGACCCGAGCTTGGGAAAAAAAGGCAGCTTGAGGTTTTGCGAAGAATGGAAGAGCAGAAGTATATAACCAAAGACCAAAGAAGGGAAGCCGGAGAATTTCAGCTTAAATTTTCAAAAATTCAAAACAAAATATCGGCGCCTCACTTCGTCTTTTATGTTAAGGCGTTGCTTGTCCAAAAATATGGGGCTCGGGCAGTGGAACAAGGAGGCCTTAATGTTACCACTTCTTTAGATCTTGACCTTCAAAACTATGCTCAGGCTTCGGTCGCTGCGGAAATTTCGACATTAGAAAGAATGAATGTCACAAATGGCGCGGCATTAATTGCAAAACCGGGAACAGGAGAAATTTTGGCAATGGTCGGAAGCAAGGATTATTTTGATGAAGAAAATGACGGGAATGTAAATGTTGTGCTTGCAAAAAGACAGCCGGGCTCATCTATTAAACCAATTAATTATGCCGTAGGGCTGATCAAAGGTTTTACCGCAGCTACTCCCTTTGTTGATGAGAAGACATGTTTCCCAAATCCCGGAAGGGCTCCGTATTGTCCCCTGAATTATGATGGCAAATTTCATGGGGTGGTGCAGATGAGATTTGCCCTCGCCAATTCCTTCAATATACCCGCAGTGAAGATGCTTAAAGCAAATGGGCTGGAGGCCATGATGGCAACAGCCTCTGCCATGGGGATAAAAACTTTTGAAGATCCCTCAAGATACGGCCTCTCACTTACTCTTGGGGGAGGAGAGGTTACAATGCTTGATATGACCGAGGCTTTTGGAGTATTTGCAAATAACGGATACAGAATCCCCCTAAGACCCATACTTAAGGTTACGGACAGCCGTGGCAAGATTCTGGAGGAATATAAAGCGCCAAAGAGCCCTATCTTTGGAGAAAAAGTGCTTCCGGACGGAGTAGCCTTTATAATTTCCCATATGCTTCTTGATAACGGAGCAAGAACTCAAGCGTTTGGAAACAATCCAATATTAAAAATTAAAAACTATCCCGTATCGGTTAAGACAGGAACTACCAATGATTTCCGGGATAACTGGACAATTGGATATACTCCGGCTTTCGTTGTCACAACATGGGTAGGCAATAATAACAATAAACCAATGGGGGGAATTGTTTCGGGTACCACCGGAGCCGCTCCAATTTGGCATGAACTTATGGAAAAAGTATTGGAAGAGACAGAGCCTCAATGGCCTCAAAAACCTGATAATGTAATAGGTAAGCATATCTGCTCCGTCTCAGGGCTTCTCCCTCCGCCTGAAGGCACCCCGGACAGGTGCCCTACAAGATTTGAGTATTTTATCAAGGGTAGCGAACCAAAACAGATAGATCCCGGAAGGCAGGGAGTTTTTGTTGATAAAAACACCGGTGATTTACCAAAAGATAAAAATCAGACAGACAATTTGGAACTTAAAAATGAGCTAATCGTTACAGATGCCACGGGTGATCGATATTGCATTTCCTGTCCTCATCCTGAACAACCAACCCCAACTCCTAACCCTTAATTTTGGAAAAAGATAGCCCTAAAATCAGAGCAAAGATCAGTTGGCCTTGCTGAAGCGTTAGAAAAAAGTGGTCGAACATACCTACAATAATTACAGAAATAAGCAAAACTAAAACTCCCTTATAGAAGTTTCGCGTATCGCGTATCGCGTGTCGAAGTTTTTTAGAAACCGAACGAAAAGACAAAGCAAGCAAATAGGCAAAAACCAAGAAGCCAAGAATTCCCGTTTGAACCAGCGCCAAAATAAAGATATTATGAGGAGGCTGAAAAATAATCGGCGAGATTGTTTTTATCAGAGGTGCTTGATGAATAAAGAAATTGTTTAATCCCACTCCGAAATATAAGTTGCTTGAAAGAATCATTAAGGATTGATCCAGAAGTTCCCTGCGAAAATCAATCCCCCTTGTTAAAAAACTTATAAACCAGGGGAATGAGAAGAGAATATAGAAGGCTCCTAAACTAACTAAAACAAGCACAAGCCGAAGCTTATTGCTTTTGCTTTTTGAAAAAAAATCAAAGAATAAGAAAGAGAGAGCTACTAAAATTAAAATTCTTGAGAAAGTTAAAAACAGGGCAACTGAAGAAATAATGATTGTAAAAATCAAAAAAACTTTCTCAAAGACTCTTTTCTCAAAAGGAAATCTTAAAGTTGCAAAAACTATGGCGGCAAACAGGAAAAAAGCAAGGACATTTGGGTGAGGAAATGCACCATACGCTCGCAAGATTTGCTGATCTAAATTAACGGTTGATATTCCGATTGTTGAAGTATTAAATGTCCTCTCTCCCAAAAAATACCATAGACCCCCAATTGATGATTGTTTTACAAACTGCCAAATTGAAAGAGTTGAGGAAACTAGGGCAGACAAAGCGAGGGCATCAACAAAATACGGAATGTCAGCTTTTTTAAATGAATAAGCAACAAAAAAAGCAAAAAAAGAAAATTCAATTATTTTTATAATTCCAAGAAGATGGGCTTGGGGAGAAGCTACAATAAATAAGTTGAGTAGAATATCGAAAACAAAAAGAGTCAGAACCGCTGCAACAATAAAATTTACTCTTATTACTGCCTTTTTTCTGCCAAGCCAAAACTCAAAACCGGAAACAAGAATAAACACAATAATTAAAATGTCAAGAAGATAAGTTGTGGGGGATAAATAATCAACTCTGATTCCTGCTATCCTAGAAAATGCCGGCCAAAAATGGAATCCAACCTGAAAAGAAAGTGAAAAAATAATGAGGAAGAAAATAATTTTTCGAAGGTTAAGGAAAATCAAAGATTTAATTTTCAATTTTTAATTTAAAATTTTTAATCAATTTTTAATCATTAAATCTTTAAAAATTTAAAATTCAATAAAAATTAAAAATTTCGAATTGAAAATTGTTTTCTACTTCTTTTTAATGACCAACACCCTGTCCCTGTCATCTCCTGTTGACTCTGTTAAAACATCCGACTTTTCCCCAAGATACATGTGGATAATTCTTCTCTCCCAAGGCTTCAAGCCTCTTATTGTCTTTTCATTTCCTGATTCAATAACCTCCGACCTTAATCTTTCAGCCAAGTCCTTGAGATATTCTTCCCTTGCCTCTCTGTAGCCTCCTACTTCTATAACCAGTCGCCTAAATTCTCCAACCTTCTTTGCAGTAATTAATGAAAGCACCAATTCAAGAGAGGAAAGAGTATTACCGTGTTTTCCAATCAGAAGAGCATTCTCAGAGGTTTCTACATGAACATTGATAAGTTCTTCTCCATTCTCAACCTTGATTTGAGCTTCTACTCCGATTTTTTCAAAAAGCTTTTCTGCTTCTTCCTTAACAATCTTACTTATTTCTTCCATGTAAATTTATTTTTTGAAATATGGGGGCGGCTGATCCCGGCCCCAGCAAAAGATACTGCTGGAGTATACCAAAAATCGTAAATGTATTCCAATATAAAGAAAGCCCTATTGGAAGATTTAATGAGAAAAATCCAATCATTACCGGAAATATGTATAGTGATTGTTTTTGGAAAACAGCCTGAAAATCATCTTCCTTTGTGCCCGGAATTTGAGGCACTTTCTCGGGCATCATCATTTTTGAAAGAATAAACTGGAAAACGCCTGTTAAGATAGGAACTAAAATTATTAAGGGAAGTTGCCCCATTAAAGAGGAAGGATTTGCTCCTAACGGCAAGCCGAAAAATATAGTGTCCCATACTTTGTCTATTTTGAGAAAGTCAAAATAGAGAACCTGATTTATTTTTGAGAGACCGTCGGAAGTATTAAGAACAACAGCTTTTGTTAAAACATTATACAAGCTCCAGATAATGGGGAGCTGAATAATAAGGGGCAGGCATCCTGCCGCTGGATTAACACTATGCTCTTTATAGAGCTTCATCATCTCTTCCTGTTGTCTTTTTTTGTCATCCTTATACTTTTCCTTAACTCTTGAGAGATGAGGGGCAATTTTTTGCATATCGTGAGCGGATTTTATCTGGGCAGAAATAAGAGGATAAAGCAGTATTCTTATAAAAACAGTAAGTAAAATTATTGAAAAACCAAAAGCATAGGGGATATGTAAGGTAAATAAAAGCTGGTAAAAGCCAACCAAGAGATTGGTTATAGGATTCGCAAACAATATATTAAAAATTTCAAACATAATTCTGGACGGTAGATTATGGAAAGATTGATGATAGTTTTTGAAGATTGAAGCTAGAAGATTGTTTACTATCCTCTATTTTCTATCGTCTCTTACTACCTTCTACGCTCTATTTTCTATCGTCTCCATTACTGTTTCTATTTCTTTTTCCAAATTTAAACTTTCAACTGCACGATTTTTCATATAAAAAACGAGGGTTAAGCCTTCGTTTTTATTAATTTTCTTGCCTATAATGTCAAGAACTTTTCTTTTTATTCTATTTCTAACTGTTGCGCGCTTGTCAACTCTTTTTGAAACAACAACTGCCACTTTTAATCCATCCTCATTTTTTCCAAATCGAAGTGAAAACGACTGGGAATTAAAAACTTGTTTTGGCAAGACACCCTTGAATGAATATCTATGCTTCTTTGGAAACATGGCTCGAAATAGCTAAATGGTTAAAATGGTTTCGAACCATATGTCCATGTAGCTATTATAACCATTCTAGATCCTCTTTCTCCCCTTCAACCTTCGTCTTTTAATTACTTGCCTTCCTGTTCTTGTCTTATTTCGCCTCAAAAATCCATGCTTTCTTGCATGTTTCAATTTTTTAACCTTTATTAACTTCTCCGGCATAAGCCCAATGATAACAAAAATTAGTATCTCTTACAATAATCTCTTGCTAATTACTGGAGAAGTAGGTTATTATTTTTTATATGATCAGAGTAGCAATCAATGGATACGGACGAATAGGAAGATTGGCTCATCGAGTAATTCTACTTTCATATTTGGAGGAAGTTGAGGTTGTTGCAATAAATGCCGGCTCAAGCACTGATATAACAGGTTGGATGTATCTTTTAAAATACGATACTACCTATGGACCGCTTCAGGACATTGAATTAACGGTAAAAAAAACAGAGGAAGTTAGTCTTCCTTTTCAAACACAAACGCCTTTAATTGGAGCAATTGTTATAAGCCCCGATCAAATCGGGGTAAACGGAAAGGAAATTCCAGTTTTTTCTGAAAAAGACCCTGAAAATCTACCATGGAGAGATTTAAATGTTGATGTTGTGATTGAATCAACAGGGGCTTTTGAAACTCAGAAAGATTTACAAAAACACATAGCAGCAGGAGCAAAAGCCGTAGTGCTGTCTGCGCCTTTCAAAGATCAGGAGGAGAATCCGACTTATGTTTTGGGAGTAAATTTGGACCAGTCCGGAAATCAAAAAATTGAAAACATTATAAGTAATGCTTCTTGCACAACAAACTGCATTACTCCTATTGCAAAAGTAATTGAGGATAATTTCGGAATAGAAAAAGCAATGATGACAACAATTCACGGATATACATCGGACCAAAGGCTTCAGGATGGAGGGCATAAAGACTATAGAAGAGCAAGGGCGGCTGCGGAAAATATTATCCCCACATCTACGGGAGCAACCAAAGCGGCAGCAAAAGCAATTCCAGCTTTAGAGGGGAAATTTAATGGCATTGCAATTCGTGTTCCTGTTCCAACCGGATCACTTTCCGATTTTACATTTTTGGTCAAACGAAACACTACTGTCGAGGAAGTAAATCAAGCTCTCGAAAATGCTTCGAAACAGCCGAATTTCGAAGGAATATTGGAAGTTACGCGTGAGCCTATTGTAAGTTCGGATATAATCGGAAATTATCATTCGGCGATTGCTGATCTTTCACTTACCCAAGTTGTAGGTGGAAATATGGTAAAAGTCATTGCCTGGTACGATAACGAATTCGGATATGCAAATAGATTGGTTGAGGAGGCAATTATTCTTGGGAGGCAAGTTCAGTCAGCCCCAAATACCTCCTGAAATTTGATATACTATATTATGGCTCCCGTTGACTTACCTAATATCCGCAACATTACAATTTCAGGTCGCATAGGCAGCGGCTCAACAACTCTCGCAAAATCCCTCTCTGAAAAGTTAGGATGGGATTTGCTCGAAGGAGGACAATTATTTGAAAAAATACATGATGAGTTACATCTTAATCAATCAAGAGTTGGAAGCAGGCCTGACCATTTTGATTTAGAGTACGAAAGAAAAATTAAACAAATGCTGAAAGAAGAATCCTATCATATAATCCAAAGCCATTTGGCGGGGTATGATGCGCAGGGCATCGATGGTGTGTTTAAAATCCTGATACTTTGTGAAGGCCAAGACGGCAATGATAAAACAGAAGTAAGAATAGACCGTCTTATGAACCGCGACGGAAAATCACTTGAGGAAGCAAAAGATGAAGTCCTGGAAAGAGAAAAGGGGCACCTTGTAAAATTTAGGCGGTTGTATGCCGGAGGGGACCAAAATTGGGTTTATTGGGATAAAAAATATTATGACCTTGTTATAAATACCTTCGACCACAACAAAGAGCAAACCTTCCAAATTTCTCTCGATGCCCTCGGAATAAAATAACTTTTAAAAATCAGTAATATTTTCAAGATGTTCAATCTTCTCGACTTTTTCATCCCAAGAAAGGTTCACGCCCACAGCATCAATCCTCATATAATCCGGAAGGCTGGGATGTAATAATTTATAAAACTGTGCAAGTTTTACAAGATGTTTCAATTTCCAAGGCGCAATTGACTCAAATGGCGAACCATAGGCTCTTGATCTTCGAGTCTTAACTTCAACAAACACAAGGGTTTCCGTATGAATTGCAATAATATCAATCTCCTGATATTTTTTCCGGAAGTTCCTCTCAATTATTTTATAGCCTTTTTGGGCAAGATATTCGCACGCCAAATCTTCACCTAAAACCGCAATGGGATTGGCAATTTTCATAACTTCAATGCCACGCTTAGGGCTCTTTCAACTTCTGCTATTTTTGCTTTTGAAATTGTCCCAATCTTCTTGCCAAGCCTAGTTTTATCAATTGCTCTGATCTGGTTTACAATGAGAGCTGATTTCTTTTCCAAACCTTTTTGAGACGCAAACACTACAACATCAGGTCCGATAAATCGAGGCACAATAGAACTAAAAGGAATAACAACTACTGTAGGGAGGGTTTTGTTTAAAATATTATTTGAGATGACCAAAATCGGCCGCTTTTTATGCATTTCATGACCAAAGCCTGGACTTAAATTAGAAATGAGGATCTGACCTCGTTTAGGGTAGCTTATTGATGACCTCTTGGTCGGCATATTTAAAATCTTCCTGAATCTCCTTAATGATCTCTTTCTGCGCTTCAGCACTTTTGCTGAGTTGCTCTGCTAAATTAGACTTTGCAAGTTTTTCTCGAAGAGCATTCGCAATAAATTTACTTCGGGAACGATCAGGGATACTTCTGCGTAATTCCGCTGCTAAATCTTGGGGAAGAGTTATATTTATTCTTTGTGTCTGCATATACACACATTTTATACACACTGTTGTTGCTTGTCAAGCTTCAAGGGCTTGGAGGCCGGGGAGTTTGTGGCCGGATAAGAATTCTAGCATTGCGCCGCCGCCGGTTGAAACAAAATCGAACTTATTTAATAAATTCATTCGGCGAAGGAAAGATACCGTGTCTCCTCCCCCCACCACCTTATATGCTTTCGTCCGAACTATAAATTCTGCCAATTCCATTGTTCCTCTCTCCGTATTTCCCGATCTTTGATCCTTGATCTTTGATCCTTGATCTATCTTACCAACTGGCCCATTCCAAACAATAGTTTTGGCTTGTGCCAGAATCTGTTTGAAATTCTCAATTGAATGGGGCGTTATATCAAAACCGTCTTTTGTCGAATCAGAAACTAAAACTGCGGATTTCTTCCCGGCTATTTTCTCATGCTGAACTTTTATTAAAACCCTATCCTGCTCGGCAATTTCTCCCCCAACGAGTACATAGTCGGCAAGATGATGCATCGCCTCAACCAGGGGCAGTTTTGTTTCAATTTTTGCCCCTCCGATAAGTACTGCTAATGGCCTTTTTGGGTTTTTTAAAACATTGCTTAAAACTTCTATCTCTCTTTCCAGATGCAAACCAGCATAGGAAGGCAAATATTTTGTTACTCCAACAATACTTGCATGCTCTCTGTGACTCACAGCAAATGCATCGTTAACAAAAATATCTCCTAGTAAACTTAATTCTCGCGCAAACTCTAAATCATTCTCTTCTTCCCCTTCAGAAAATCGAATGTTCTCAAGAAGGATTATTTTAGGAGTTATTCTCCATCCAGGAAGTTCTCCAATTTTTGTTTCTTCGACTTTCCCATCGAATTTTTTCGCGAGCCAATGCGCAATCGGTTCTAATGTAAATTCTTTATTTTCATTTGAAATTGGAAATTGGAAATTGGAAATTGGAAATTGCGCCTTTGGGCGCCCGAGGTGTCCAACTATATTTACATCTGCCCCTTTTTTTAATAGTAATTCGATTGTCGGAAGTGCTGATTGCAAACGCGTATCATCCAGGATTCTGCCATTTTCAATATCAATATCAGTGTCTATTCGCAATAACGCCGTCTTCCCGGAAAGAGAGGATACCGAATCAACCGTCCGAAATTTACTCATCAATTCTTTATACTACATCCCGAACCACCCCAGCAACCCTAATTTATTGCTGGAGATGGGGTAACCGAAGGTAGAGAACCGCGGCAATTTACGGAGTTTTCCGTACCCTTCACAAAGTACCTGTCTTGTCCGAGGCAATACTTCTTAACGATCTCCGAGGGTATAACTAAAGGCGACTCCTGAGTTTTGCTCAACATATAAGCAATGATCTTATTCCACATGGGAGCTGCTCCCGTAATGCCTGATGCCAAAGCCTGATTCATGGGGGTGTTATTATTATTCCCAACCCAAGTTGCGACAAGCACATCAGGTGTAAATCCAATTGTCCAATTATCCCGTTTATTATCTGTGGTTCCTGTCTTAACAGATACTCTCCTACCCGGAATGCTCAAGGGAGTATTGAGTCCAAACTCAATTCTCCTTGCGTTATTATCCGCCAAAATATCCGATATTATAAAAGCGATACCCGGGTCCACCACCTGCTCCTCCAAAGGCTCCTTTTTATAAATACTTTTCCCGTAAAAATCTTTAACTTCAAGAACCGGATCAAGCTCCACTCTCCTGCCATTATTGGCGATTGCTCCATAAATTGTCGCCATGTCGGTCATTTTAACTTCAAGCCCCCCCAGAGTAATTGAAATTCCATAATTTTTAACGCCTCTCCATGAGGAAAGTCCCATTTTTTCTCCAAAAGATTTAATATTGTCGGGGCCAAACTTTTGGGCAAGTCTGACCGGCGGGATATTGAAGGAATTAGCAAAAGCAATTCGCAAAGGAATTTTTCCATGAAATGCCCCGTCATAATTAACAGGCGTATAAACTTCTGTTCCGCTGCGGATTGTAAGAGGAGTATCGTCTAGGATTGTTGCCTCCGTATAGCCCTGGGACAATGCAAGCGCGTAAGTAACAAGCTTTATTGCAGACCCGGGCTGGCGAAGAGACGTTGTGAGGTTTACATTTCCGTCATTCTCTTCATCAAAATAGTTCTTGCTTCCCACCATCGCCAGGATATCACCCTTTGAAGGGATAGTTACAAGAGCTGCTCCGTTTCCTATATTAAGGCCTGAATTCTCCTCGACTTCTTGTGCAACGATTTTTTCAATTTCTTTCTGAATTTCAAGATCAAGAGTTGTATATATCTGAAGCCCGCCTCGCTCAACTTCACTCAATCCATATCTTTCAATTAATA
>MFPJ01000006.1:1958-10678 GCA_001782675.1 Candidatus Levybacteria bacterium RIFCSPLOWO2_12_FULL_39_17 | reverse complement strand
ACGACTGAGCCGCGAGATTGTAAACTTCATCAGGCTCAGCCTCAAACAGAGCAGCCGTTAAGGAAGTTTGATCCAGTAAGTCTCCTTGGAGAAGGTCTATCTTGTCCTGAATATGCTTAATTCTTTCATTATTTACAGTACTGGTTCTTCTGGTCAACCCATAAACTCTATATCCCTTTGACAAAAGAAGCTCTGCCAAATAAGATCCGTCCTGACCTGTGATTCCCGTAATTAAAGCTTTCCTCATATGGTTTGGTATATAACCATGTAACTATTCAGCCATGTAGCCATTTTAGACCATACTCCTCCAATAGTCCAGGGTATCGGCTAATGTCTTTTCAATTGGGATTTCCGGTTTCCAACCTGTTTTTTGGAAAATTTTCTTATTATCGCAAACAAGCTCCGGAACATCAATCGGCCGCAGGAGCTGCTTGTCTATCTCTATCTTAATGTCCTTATTTGACATTGACAAAAGCTTATCTAGAATTTCGGAAATCTTATATGATTTTCCCGATCCTATATTGTAAACATCACCCGGATCGCCCATCTCAAGAAGCAATAGATATCCGCGCACGATATCTCTCACATCCGTAAAATCTCTTTTTGCCATAAGATTACCAACTCTCATAACGCTTTCTTTTCCCCGTTCGATATCAACTATCCTCTTTGAAAATGAAGAAACAACAAAATTTGGCGCTTGTCTTGGACCAATATGGTTAAAAGGACGCACTCGAATAACGGGAATTTTATACGAGATAAAATATTGAAGCCCTAAAAAATCTTGTGCTATTTTTGAAACCGCGTAGGGGGTCGCGGGCCGCAAGGGCGTATCTTCATCTATTGGCAGATTTCCTGCCGCTACCTCTCCATAAACTTCGGCAGATGAAGCAATTAAAACTTTGGGAAATATACCGGCCACCCTGATTGCCTCAAGCAAATTTACTTCCGCTTCAGTATTGTTATTAATGAATCCTGCCGGGTTTTTAAAGCTATCGGCAGGAGAAGTAAGCGCTGCGAGATGATAAACAAAATCCGGCCGTATTTCTTTTATTAAATCCTGCAACTTTTGAGAATCTCTCAGGTCAATTTGCCGCAAACTCACTTTTTCTTTTACGGAAGCGGTGTTCTCAAGATTTGTATCCGATAGAAAGGAACCGAAAATTTCATAATCTTTTTGAGAGGCAATATGTTCCGCAAGGAAACTTCCGGCAAATCCTGTAATCCCGGTGATAAATACTTTTTTCATCTCCCGACGCCAATGTAATTGAAACCATATTCTCTGAGAATCTTTGGATCGTAAAGGTTTCGTCCATCAATAATATTTGGTGTTTTCATTCGTTTTTTTACCTCTTCAAAATTAATATCTTTAAATTCATTCCATTCTGTTAATATAATTAGTAGATCGGCTCCGTCCATAACAGAATATACCTCGTCTGCGTAAGTGATTTTTGGCAAAACTTCCCTTGCGCTTTCTTCCGCTTTGGGATCAAAGGCAGTTATTTTGGCGCCATCATTTTGAAGCCAGGAAATGATGTCAATTGCGGCGGCATCTCTCATATCATCCGTATTGGCCTTAAAAGCCAGTCCCAAAATTCCTATATTTTTTCCACGAACATCTCCCAGAATTCCTCGAGCTTTTCTAACAATGTCACGCCTTGCTTGCTGGTTAATAATTTCAACCTCCTCAAGAAGGGAAAAAGCGTAATCATTGTCTTTGGCAATTGATATAAGAGCTCTTACATCTTTGGGGAAACAGCTTCCGCCGTAGCCGGGGCCGGGAGAGAGGAATAAGTTGCCAATCCGCTTATCCATACCGATTCCTTCAAGAACCTTCAGGGCATCCGCATGTATTAATTCCGAAAGTTTTGCTATTGCATTAGCATAAGAAATTTTCAGCGCCAAAAAGGAATTTGCAGCATATTTTATAAGTTCTGCGGTCTCAAAGTTTGTCAAAACAAGCGGCGCATTAATTGATTTATGCAGCTTTACAAGTACTTCCTGGGCGCGTTTGCTCTCAGTACCAATAACTATTCTATCCGGATTAATTGTATCGGAAATTGCACTTCCCTCTCGCAAAAATTCAGGCACGGACGCATAGTCAACTTCTGCCCCTTGATGCTTGGTTTCTTCAAGGATTCTTTGTACTTTTTTATTGGCACCTGCAGGGACAGTACTCTTGGTTGCGACGACTGTATAGCCTTCAAGGTTCTTTCCTATTTTCTCTGCCACATCAAGAACGGTTGAAAGATCTGCATCACCCATTTTTGTGGTAGGAGTCCCAACGGCTATAAAAACTACATCTGATTCAGGAATTGCCGGTTTGTAATCGAGCGTAAAAATGAGCCTCTTGGCCTTAAGATTCTTTTTAACCAATTCTTCAAGTCCGGGCTCATAGAAAGGACTAATTCCTTTTTTCAAATTGTCTATTTTTTCCTTTGTATGACCGATGACATATACCTTATTTCCGAAATCCGCAAAAACAGCAGCCGTAACAAGCCCAACATACCCATGTCCAATAAAAGTTATCTTCATAAATCTTGTTTCAATGTATCCATATATTCACACCAGGTGTGTGAGCATGTTAAGTCCGCGATTTCGAACTTATTTTCTTCAATGCTTCATAAAAGTCCGTCATTTCAAATCCGAGATTTCTAAGTTTATCATTTTGGAGCCTAACTTTAAAGGGCCTTTTGGCGCTACCGCTATAGAATTCATCCATTGAAATTTTTCCTATTTTTGCCTTATTCAAACTGAATTCTTGGGCCAAAAGCATACCTATCTCGTATGGCGAAAGGAAATCATTTCCTACCAAATTAACAATTCCCAAAGTGCCTTTTTCAATTAAAAAATCAATGCCCATAGCAATATCTTCAATAAACGTTGGTGTAATAATTTGATCCGAGATTAATTTTATCGAATCTCGGGTTTCTAACAATTCAATAATCGTCCATATAAAATCTTTTTTGGCTAAACTTTTGTAGCCAAAAGGATAGGCAGGCCTCACAATCAAGCCCGAATCGTTAATAGATTTTTCTCCCCATAATTTTGTCTGTCCGTACCAATTTATCGGATTGGGGTCATCGATTTCCTCATAAAGGTCTTCTTTCCCACCATCAAAAACGAAATCAGTTGAAACATAAATAATTTTTACGTTATTTTCTCGTGCCCAGTCTGCAAGATTTTTGGTCCCCACAACATTTACCGCAAAAGCGGTTGTTTTATCCTTCCAGTTTTCTGTTTTTAAACTACCGAGATCAACTTCATTATTTACATAAACTCCTTGATCTTTTAAATCGGTAATATCCGAATTTTTATCTTTTTCGCACCCGTCAACATTTGTTTTTGCCGCCAAGTGAAGAATCAAAGAGGGATTTGCGCGCGACAATAGTCCATGGAGAGCTTTTCTGTCTGTAATATCTGCTCCGGAAGATAAATTTACATGAAAAAGCTTGTGTTTATCTTTAAATAAATCGGCGAATCTTGAGCCGATCAATCCTGTTGAGCCCGTAATTGCAATTTTCATGAAGAATATTGTTTCTCGTAGTACTTTTGATACTCTCCGTCCTTGACCCGTTTCCACCATGTTTCATTTTGTTTATACCATTCAATTGTTTTCTCAAGCCATGTATCAAAATCATGCTGAGGCTCCCATCCGAGCTCATTTTTAATTTTTGACCAATCGACCGAATACTTTCTGTCGTGTCCCGGTCGGTCTTTAACAAGTTCTATGTCGCTTTCTGTTTTTCCTAGTATTCGAACAATTTTGCGGGCAACTTCAATATTTGGTATCTCATCTGTCATGCCTCCTACTAAATATGTTTCTCCCACTTTCCCTTGTCCCAAAACCATATCGATTGCTCTTATATGATCTTCTACATAAAGCCAATCCCTAACATAAAGTCCGTCTCCATATATTGGAACTTTCTTTCCTTCAAGTAAATTAGTGATAGCAAGAGGGATAATTTTTTCGGGGAATTGGTATGGGCCGAAATTATTTGAACAATTAGTTATTGTAATTGGCAAACCATATGTGTGATAGTATGCTCGAACGAGATGATCTGAACCGGCTTTACTTGCCGCATATGGACTTCTGGGGTCATAATTTGTTCGTTCATTAAACTTGTTCGTATCGTTCAATTCTAGTGATCCAAATACCTCATCTGTACTGATATGATGAAATCTTTTAACATTATTTTTTAATGCGGCATCAAGTAAAGTTTGTGTTCCTGCAACATTCGTCATGATAAAGGGGGCAGGGTCATGAATTGAGCGGTCTACATGGCTTTCTGCAGCAAAATGAGCAACAATATCTATTCCTTCCATTACGGCCTGCACATCGTCAGGGTTTGCTGCATCTCCTTTTACGAATTTATAGTTTGGATTTTTTTCAACGCTTTCCAAATTTTCCAAGTTTCCTGCATAGGTCAATTTATCGAAGTTAACAATTTGATCATCCGGGTGGTTTTTTAGCCAATATAAAATAAAATTCGAACCTATAAATCCGGCTCCGCCGGTTACAAGAAGTTTCATTATCCTATTATAGGTAATTCAAATGGTTCTTTCAAATATCGAAAGTGTTTTTCACATACTATCATTGTTAAATTTCGATTTTGGACTTTTCTCCAATGAATAGCTTCAAAGATGAAGAGGGTTCCCCTCCGTTCATTAATTCACTGCCTGGCCCGATAATGCTTGCGTCTATCTGTCTTTCAACATTAGCTATTTTTACTCCGGACATTATCACACTGTTCTGTATGTGGCTTTTTTCCACAATGCAATTACTGCTGATTGAAGCATAGGGACCAATATAGGAGTTTTTAATTTCAACATTATCTCCGATTATTACCGGACCTTTTATCCGGGAGGCCGTAATTTTGGAATTTTTACCAAGGGATACGCGATCCTCAGCTATTGAGTCGGCTGAAATACGAGATTCCATTTTAAAGTCTGCCATTTTGTCAAGAAGGTACTGATTGGCTTCAAGCCAGTCGTCAAATTTACCCGGATCTAGCCACTTTCCTTTGTATTCAATTACTTCAACTCTATATCCATGATCAATAAGCCATTGGTATGGAGCGCTTATCTCAAGCTCCCCCCGTTCAGAGGGAAGAATTTTATCATCTCCTTTAAAACACTGAAATACATTTTGATCAAAAAAATATAATCCCGGAATAGCAAAGTCATGCGGTGGATTCTGGGGTTTTTCAACATATTTAACCAAGCGATTATTTTCGTCAAAATATGGCACTCCAAGACGGGTATTGTCCTTGTGGTGAACCATGGTAACAAGTCCATTGGGTTTTTCTTTCAGAAAATAATCAACCGTTTCCCTGATGCCTTCCGTAAATATGTTGTCACCATTATGCATGAGAAAAACATCGCCCCCCAAAGCCTTCTCGCATACCTCAAAGACATTGGCAAGACCCCTTGGCTCTTCCTGCAAAACATATGTAAATTTCACGCCCCACCGGCTGCCGTCCCCAAGGAAATTTTTAACCATGGTCAGCATTCCCGGATTATATGTAATCAGAATATCTTTGATTCCGGCATCAGCAACTGTTTCTATGGGATAAAAAATTAGAGGTTTATTCGCAATAGGAATAAAGTGTTTATTGGCAGAAAATGTTATGGGCTGCATGCGGGTTCCACGCCCGCCGGTTGGAATGATTGCCTTCATATTTTTCCGATGTTTACAAACAAAAAGGAAGCAAGGATTACCAGACTTACCAAAATATATTCTAACACAATTTTTGCTTTTGCTGTATGGTGCATTTTATGATGGAATATTCCCAGCGCGCAATAAAAGAAAAGCACAACAAACAAAGTAGCTGTTTGAAGCTTAAAGCTATAAGAAAAAGTAGAAATCAATATAAACCACGATAGAAGCATTAATAATTCAAGCAAATAATAAAGAGCATGCGGTAACTTTCGCAAAGTCATACAATCACTCCTCCGGACTTTAATATTAAGAACAATAAGAACATCAAAATTAAAATGACATGATCGAGATTATGACCCACGATACGGGGAATTTTCTTCCTTTCAACAATCATCAGATCGGCAAGAAATGAGAAGGCCAGAATTGAAAGGCCTACGGTTGACGCGGCACGGGATGTAATACCTGTGTCAATTTTTGGATTATTTGCTATTTGGGTTTTTTGAGGTGTCGAAGTAGGCATTTGAGGTGTCGAAGTGGGCAGGGCGAGAGATTCTGCTTGAATAGATTCTTGAGCAGTAGCTATTCTTGGAACAGACGCGATTGATTGGGGAGAAGCCCCAAACATTTCAACGACGAGGACTGTCTCTTCATTTTGAAGAGATCCCGGAGATATCGCGAATCCGACTTCTTTAAATCTTGACGATAAAATATTCTCTCTGTGGGTAGATGAGTTCATCCATGCGTTTACAATTGATCCGGCATCAGTGAATCCCTTGGCAAGATTCTCTCCCGCGTACATATAATTGTATCCTGCCGCTCTTATAAATCCCCAAGGAGAAGTCGCGCCGTCAGGTGAGAAATGAGACCAGTAGTTTTTCTGAAACATATCGGCTGCTTTTCTTCTTGCCGCATCGGATAATTTGTCGTTTAGGACAAGAGGCGCAAGTCCATTTTCCTGCCTCATATTGTTGATTAACGCCAATAATTCTGTCTCTGAAATTGAATAAGAAATTCCTAAAATATCCGGGCGGGTATTTTTTAAAAAATAGACAAAAAGTGAGGAAAATAAAACCAAGACAAGGATGACAAAGATGCTTGAGTTATGGAGAATTTTTGCACGATGATTATTGCTTTCGTGAGGAATCAATAGGTGCTTTAGAAAAGCGAACATACTTTAATCATATAAAAACAACTGACATCTAACAACTAACAACTGACCTGAGTACTATATGTCATTTGTCAGTGGTCAGTTGTCAAATGTTAGTACTGCGGTTGTTCGATGGAGCCCAATTTCTTTCCGTTTACCTTTTTCCCAAGGGCAAATGACAGTGCATTCGCGATCGAAATTCCCACTCGAAGCCCTGTGAACGAACCTGGTCCTGTTTCAACTTTAATCTCATCGATATCCCTAAGACTTGCCTTTGAATTTTTAATTATCTTTTCTATTAAAGGCAAAGCAACTTGAGCCTTATCAGGGCTTCGAACAGCTTCCTTTTTATAAATTTTCCTGTCTTTTTCAAACCGGACAATTATTTTCTTATTATCCCTTGTGTCAATAAACAGTGTGTTCATAATATCAAGCCTCAAGTAAAATTCGTATCGTTGACTAGACGACTAGACAACGGAATAAATAGTTAACTTGTTTTTAACTTAACTTTTACCGCTCCCTGTCTTAGAATCTTCCACGGTTTTTTCGTTACATCCAAAACTGTTGATGGTTTTTTAATTTTACACCGCCCGGGCAGCACAAAGTCAACCATGGCAATAAGGTCTGGATCAAGTTCGGACATTTTGAATGGAGTTTTCCTTCCTGAAAAATTTGCTGAGGGTCCAAGAATCGGTACCCCAACAGCCCTAATAACCCTAAGTATCGAATCGTGATCCGGAATCCTAATTCCTATTGTTTTTCCGCCTCCACGAATCAATTCCGGCACTTTTTCTACCTTTGCTGGCAACACCAATGTCAATGCACCCGGCCAGTATTTTTTCATAAGCTCCCGAACATCTATTTCGAAATGTCCTACATATTCTTCAACCATTCGAATAGAGGAAGCAAGAACCAGCACAGCCTTGTCTTTTTGTCTTTTCCGCAATTCGAACAACTTCTCAACCGCCCGCTCGTCATCCATTCTGCATCCAACACCAAAAACAGTATCCGTGGGAAAAATAATTATTCCCCCTTTTTTTGCAACCTCAATTGCTTTTTCTAAATTTTTATTCATTTTTATTCCTATCCACCTGGATCCACCTGGAGGGTGGATTAGCTTGAAACTTTGTCCACACCAGGTGTGGATTAGCTTGACACACCTGGTGCATAATCATAGTTGCGAATAGTTATTCGTCGGCTGTCGCGGCCTATGATTTTGAAATTTATATCCCATGAGGCTTTCAAACTTTCATGTTTTTCGCCCCATTCGATCAAAAAAATACCATTCACATCTTCAAAAATCTCCTCAAGTCCGAGAGTTTTAATTCCTTCCTTTCCCTCCAGTCTATATAAGTCTATATGGTAAAGGGTTATGTTTCGTTTATCTTTTTTCCCGCGATGCATCCTTAACAAAATAAAAGTTGGGGAAATTACGCGGCTTTTAACCAAAAAACCCTTTGCTACGCCTTGCACAAAAGTTGTTTTTCCGGCCCCAAGCTCACCCGTTAATATCACAACGTTGCCAATTCGAAAATTGTGTGCGAGTTTTTGGCCTAAATCTTCTGTTTCTCTTGCCGATTTTGTTATAAACTCTGTTTCCTTTTCCATGGCAATATTTTATCTCCAAGCTGAAAGTATGCAAGTATAGCACAGACGCTCAAAAAGATTATGCCTAAACCAATAAATAAGAAAGGCAATTTAGAAGTGGACTCGCCCAAAACTTGCGGTGTCGGCTTTTCTTCTTGTTCATTTTTCGAATTCTTTGCCTCATTACTTAAAGGTTCAATTTCCGTAGCGGAAGGGGTTATTTCTTTGGTTGGCGTGGGAGTAGGTTTTTTTGTTGACGTGGGACTTGGAGTTTGAGTTGATGTGGGAACCTTTGTGGGCGTTGGTGTTTTTGTTGGAGTTGGCGTC
>MFPJ01000006.1:0-1905 GCA_001782675.1 Candidatus Levybacteria bacterium RIFCSPLOWO2_12_FULL_39_17 | reverse complement strand
ATTAGTTGGAGTAGGGGTCGGCGTCGGACATACGAAAGAAACTGTATCTCCTTGCTGTGAAGAGGTATCCGTTATAATCCAATTCGAACTACCATCAGGTGACCTCGTTATCGATTGGGTATTGCTTGGATTATCTAAAGAAGAACCTGGACCGTAACTTATGGTATCAACCGTATCCGAATTGTTTTTTAAATTTACGGTATCCCCATTGGTATTGTGCAACCAGAAAGCTGAAGTTGCGAGAATTATCAATTTGTAAGAATTCCCCGCAATTTGGTCACCCTCGCAAAAAGATTTGACCTGGCTTGAGCTTCCAAAATCAATAGAATAACCCTGAAGGGAAATTGGGTTAGTATTTGTATTATACAGCTCTACCCATTCTGGATTGGACGCGGGACTAACTTCATTTATAACTACATCGGCTGCGAAGACTTTGCTTGGGAAGATCAAGAAAGAAAGAAAAGAACAAAAACAAAAAAAGCCAAATGATAATTTCATCTACTTGAAGTCTAGCAGAAAAATTTACCTCAATTCAATTAATTAGTAGTTTACATGAAGATAAAGAGTGTCTATTCCGTCCTCGTTATGTTTTACTCGTACATACCTTAAGGCACACCCTCCGCCACCGGAATATGAACCTCTAAATAAAGTCCCGCTTTTTACGGCTTTTACTTCGCTGGAATCGCTATTGATATCGATTCCGTTATGAAAATTGTATATTTGTCCAACCCATGTATGATTTACAGCCCATGTATTTCCATATCCCTGATTGAATTTGATTTTAGGGTTTATTGGCCAGTTCCAGCTGCCGGAAGGGTTGAACGGATCTCCATCGCCGCTGTTGCAGCTTGACCCTGAGCAATTCTCATAATCAGCGTTTGATAAATAATTAAAGGGATTTTGTGTTGCCCCATTTGTTTGGACAATAAAATGCAGATGAGATCCGCCGGAATTGCAAGATTGGCCTTGGATAACTGATGCAATCCTTGCGCCTTCTGAAACTCCGCCCACCTCAACCTCATCTCCCTTACCAGAAACTATCCCTAATATTGCTTCGTACTCTGCTCTGGCCGCAGCAAGTAACTGTTGGTATTTTCTTTCATCATTTTTTGTAGTTGACAGCAGGCTTTCCTTAGTGCTTTTTTCGGAATCAAGTTGCTGAGTGTACCCCTCTAATTTTTTATTTAATACCTCTGCTTCTGCCTCTTTATCTTCAAAAATTTCTTTTTGATTATTGTAATCTACTTTTGCTTGTTCAGCCGCATATACTTTTTTCTTATCAAATACCTGAACTATTCTCAGATACTTAAGTCTGCTAAAAACATCATCTATATTCCTTGCGGTCAAAAACATCTGCCAGGGCTGAATTCTTCCAACCTGATAAACTGCGGCAATTCTTTCGGCCAAAACTCTTGTTGTTCGATCTATGTCTGTTTCAAGCTTTGAAACTTTCTCTTGTGCAACCGCAATGTCTTGTTGCAACTGATTAATCTTTTCTTTTACACCGGCAATTCTTAATTCTGTTAGCTTAATCTGGCTGTTCATCACCCCTATCTGCGATGATAGGGTTTTCCCTTGGCCTTGAAGCTCCAGCACTTTTTGTTCATATTCTCTTATCTGTTTTTCGAGCTCACTTGCCTTTGAAGAATTATCTTGGGTTTGTGTTGGAGTGGGGGTTGGAGTAGGACTTGGGCTAGGCGTTGACGTTTCGGCAAAAACAATTCTGCCTAACAATAAAAAAAGAAACAGAACAAGAATTGCGAAAGATGATCTAGCTATGTAACCATTTAGCCATTTAACCATTGACTATTTATTTTAAATATCGAAGAACGGCAAGGTAACTTGCAAATGTTCCTAATATGCAAGCTATTATAACCTCCACAAGCAGCAATTCAAGCATAATCA
>MFPJ01000005.1 GCA_001782675.1 Candidatus Levybacteria bacterium RIFCSPLOWO2_12_FULL_39_17 | reverse complement strand
AAACACCCCTGATAAGATTTATTCTCTGTTTCTGTCCGGCAGAAAGTTTAATTCCTTTTTCGCCAACGATTGTTTCTAAACCGTCTTCCAAGTTTCGCACCCAAGACAAAAGGTCGAGTTTATCAAAAATATCAAATATAGCTTTTTCTTCGATTTTTTGACCGAGAGTTATATTTTCCCGCAGAGAAATATTAAAAAGCTCTGTTTCTTGCGAGATCATAGTAATATGTTTTTGAAAAAATTTTCCATTCATTTTTTCATACGACTGGCCATCAATTAGACGTTCTCCTTTATCTGGTTTTAGAAAGTTTGTAAATAAGTTTAAGAATGTTGTTTTACCCTCTCCTGATTTTCCGATGACACAAATTTTTCCTCCGCCCTTGATAACAAAATTAGGAATACTGATTTTCTTTTCGGTTCCGGAATGTTGAAAAGACACCTTACTAAACTTTATTTCTTCCCATTTCTGAATTTCTTTATCCTCGTTTACCAACTCGCTTGGAGAAATAATTTTATCCAAGCTATTGATATACGCTTTCATTTCCATCAATGATTTGAAATTTTCTGATAGGCGTTCAATGTTGACTCTTACTATTGTGTAGGCCGCGATAAAAAGAATTAATACCGAAGCTGAAATGGCGCCCTTAGAAATTTGGAAGAGTAAAAATCCGATAGTAGATAAGAAAGCAAAGCTGAATAATGTATGCAAGAAAAACCATCTATTAGCATGAAAGTTTTGAAGTCTTTGAATTTGATCATAATTTTCATCGGTTTTACGAAATAGTTTGTTTTCCACAAAAGAATAAATGCCCAACCTTTTTACAGTAAGAATGTTAGACATAAAGTCAGTATATGATTCCAACAGCGAAGCCCTTTTTTTATTTAGTTCATCCGCAATTGGCACCATCTTTCTCGAAAGGATTGTGCTTATTGTTATAAAGATAGTTAAAACAATCAGGTTAATAATGGCGATAAAAACCGATTCTCTAGCGGTAAAGTAGAAAAACAGGGTCATGTTTGAAATGCTTTTGGCAAAAGTCCAAAAAATATCAAACATTATAGGCGCTAAACCATCAGAAACCTTGTTTATGAGCGAGAGAATGTAGCCCGAATGATGATTAATTAAATCTTTTATTGGAAGTTTTTCTAAGGCCTTAAAATACTTCAAGCGTATATAATTCCCAAATTGTGGACCAAGGGCTTCGCCCCATTTCCTGATAGTCCATTGGAGAAATAACGAAGCTAAGTAAAAGATGACAACTAGACTGATAAGATTTTGGAAATCACTTGGAGTAAAAGAACTTCTAGTAAATTCCGCGAGCACTACAGGAACAAAAAATGTAGCTAAACCATCAAGAATTCCAGCGAGAAAAACAAGAGCAAATCTTGTTTTAAAGCGATCAAGGTTTTTATAGATAAATTTAAGTACGCTCATAGTGTTTATTCGTTAATCAGTTTTTCAGCAGTTACGCCAAGTGCTTTGGCGACCTTCTGAACCGTTAGCAGAGACGGGTTTCGCATTCCGCGCTCTAAACCACTGATATAACTTCGGTGTACGCCTAAAATTTTTGCCACATCGCCTTGCGACAATTTCTTTTTCAGGCGTACTTCTCTTAACTTTTTACCGAATTGTATAACTCCGTTTGTCATAAGGGAATTTATCTACTCTTGCAGATATTATAGCAATTGTTGTATGATTGGTCTATGGAAAGCAATTATGCTACGATACTAAAAGGGAGTGAAAATTTGTTGTGTGCGCATGGGTGGGCGGGGCAAGCACAACACCTTTTTTCTTGGCGGCGCATTTCGCAAAGCGAAATACGAAATTCGGCGGCGACTCCTTTTTGGTCGCTCCCCTGAAAATTTGAAATGTCTTGATTGGTCGGGGTACTCGGAATCGAACCGAGACCAAGCGACCCCCAGCCGCTCATTCTACCACTAAACTATACCCCGAAATTTAAAAAATGATATATTGTATTTTATCATAAAGTTGCTAAAATCAGAGGTAATTGTATGGCTAAAGTAGCAAAAACTCCAATTGGTAACGGACCCTCAAAATCCCCTCAATCAGAAAAATTAGCGGCAATCTCCATGGCAATGGAACAAATTCAAAGACAGTACGGTAAAGGCTCAATTATGAAATTTGGAGATGTTGCAGAGCGAATGGTAGTTGATGTAATTTCAACCGGCTCATTGGCATTAGATTTAGCACTTGGTGTTGGCGGATTACCTCGAGGCAGAATTGTCGAAATATATGGACCTGAAGCATCAGGAAAAACTACGCTTGCGCTCTCAGTAATTGCTGAGGCTCAGAAAAAAGGCGGAATAGCAGCATTTATTGACGCTGAACACGCGCTGGATCCGCTCTGGGCCCAAACAATTGGAGTGAAACTCGATGATCTATTGATTTCACAACCCGACACCGGCGAACAGGCGCTTGAGATAACCGAACAGCTTATTCGAAGCGGTGGGATCGATGTAATCGTTATAGATTCAGTAGCCGCGCTTGTCCCGCGCGCAGAGATTGAAGGCGAGATGGGTGACGCAATGATGGGAATGCAGGCGCGTCTTATGTCACAAGCTTTGCGAAAGTTAACTGCCGCGATTTCAAAAAGCAAAACAATAGTTATATTTACCAATCAGCTTAGGCAAAAAATAGGTGTAATGTTTGGTAATCCTGAGACGACAACCGGAGGTATGGCTTTAAAATTCTATGCGTCTGTACGTCTTGATACTAGAAAAATTGAGGTCTTAAAGGACGGAGAAAAAGTCCTAGGAAGCCGGACAAGAGTAAAGATTGTAAAAAATAAAGTGGCACCGCCATTCCGGGTTGCCGAGTTTGATGTCTTGGCACACGAAGGAATTTCAAAAGAAGGAAATATCTTAGATGTTGGAATTGAAATAGGAGTAATTTCAAAAACCGGCGCATTCTTGCGTTATGGAGATCTAATGCTTGGTCAGGGAAAACTTGCGGCTGTAGTTTATATTAAAGAACATCCTGAAATCCAAAAGAGAATAGTTGGGGAGATTATGGAGAAATCAAAAAGTCAAAAGCCTCTTATTGCGGTAGGCGTTGAAGAGAATGAGGAAGAAGAACTTGCCGCCTAAAAATGCCCGCCTGCCGGCGAGGCAGGATTCTGAAGAAAATCGCTCGCAGGCCTTTAATTATTCATTAAAATACCTCTCATATCGAGCTCGAAGTGTTAAAGAAGTTTATGATTATTTGCTTCGGAAAAACTTTATCGAAGATACAATAAATTCAGTTTTAAAAAAACTTATCGATCTAAAATTTTTAGATGATCTCGAGTTCGGTCGTCAATGGATCGAATCCCGCCAAAAATATAAAGGCAAAAGTAAGTTTATTTTAAAAAGCGAACTCGGGATGAAGGGTTTAAGTAATGATGTAATCGAAACGCTCCTTAAAGAAGCAAGAGATGACTTTGAAATAGCCAGAATTTTGTTTGATAAAAAGAAGAGAATACTAGGAAACCTACTAAAAGAAGAATTCAAAAAAAAGATGGGAGGATTTTTACAAAGAAAAGGTTTCTCCTTTGAAGTTATAAAAAGCCTTTTGAAGATTTAGCGCTTTGGAGATTGTTTCTTCCTTCTTGCCTTGCCGCCCATTCCTACTTTTCTTCCTGACTTCACTTTTTTAGTACGTCTTTAGCCTTTTTCAAATACTTATCCACATTGAGTACTTGACAAAGGTTGTATTGTCAACGGGTCAACAAGCTCAATGTCCAGGATAGACCAAATGAGGTCTTTGACTTTTTGGATGGAGCATCCAGTCTTAAGCTCAATTGCTTTTGCCACACATAAACTGATAAAAACGGAATATGTGCTTTTATGCTGTCTCGTTTCTGATGAAAGATTGGTCGTGCTTCTAAATCTGATTTAGCAATCCTAAATGCTTTCTCCACATGCCAGAGATTTTTTTTAAGGCAACACGGAAAGAGATAAAACAATACTTTCAGCATGAGATACCGCGTATTACAAAAGAATTTTTGAGATTATCATAGGAGTGAACATTGAAGTAAAGATGTGGTCTTCTTAAGTCAGTTGACCTTTGCAGAAAAAATCTGATATATTGTAATAGATATATGTCAGAAGTTGGTGAAGGAACTCCTACAGGCCCCATCAGAGACAACATACAAGCTGCTAAAGAGGCTTTGCAGGAAGGTAATGAAGCTCCCGCAAGAGAAACAGTAAGGTCTATATCAGACGAATTAAGCCACCGAATTGAGTCCGACGAATCAAGCAATGACCCCTTAGCATATTCTCTAAGAATGGTAGCTGTTAATGAATCGTATGGCTTAGGAAGCTTAACGTATCTATTGGAACCTCCGATTGGTACAGAAGCTGACAGAAAAATAAAAATGGTTTATGTAATTCAAGGGGATAATTCATACGGTAATGTTAAGCTTTTAGACAATTATCTCAATGCAGACCCATATCATAAATTCGCAGAGAGTCGTACGCGTCGTGTCGAAAGAATGTCAGAAAGAGAAAACCTTACCCTCCTTGAAGATATTGAGAAGGTGTATCATGATATAGCCGCACATGGCATACGAAAGAATCCAGCTGATTTTACCGCTATTCATCGCGGGGATCCTTTATCACCTGCATTTGATCAATATGTCAAAAGTCGACCTTTTACTGGAAAACTAGATTTTTCTTCTGAATCACAAGAGCCTGAACCGCCAATACCTGAATCACAAAAACATCAAGAACTTACACTTTAATCACAAGAGCCTCAAGAATCTACGGAGTATGCTTCCCTAGTTCAAGAAGCTAAAGATGCGAGAAAAGTAGCTATAAACGCGCGTATAGAAGAAGGGGACAGTAGGAGAGTTTTAGACTTAGAAAAAATAGCCGAAAGAACAGAAATAACAGCTCGAGAAAGAAAAATGGTTGAAGAAGAAGAAGAAGCTAGGCCAAAAATTCATGAATATCTTTCCAAACCAGGCGTAAAAGATGTGTTAAGAAGATTTTCTGATAAGTTTAACCAGGAAGTAGGAACGCAATACATATATGGGATGACTTCTGATGGACTCGTGGTTGCAGTGCGAGCGAGATGCAGCGAGGATGTGAAGAGCAATGATTATTATAAAGCGTGGGTACTAGATACAAAACTGTCCCCAGATGAAATAGAAAACAGCATGATTTCCACAAGCTTTCATGGTATAAATGTGAGTACAGTAGGTAATAATGCCGATTTTCCCTTTAATAGGGGTACAGCAACTCTACTTTCCGATGAAGAGATTAAGCAGAGAATTTTTCCTCCAAGCAATACACAATTAATAGAATTTTATAAGAAAACTGGAGGTTTTAGCATTAGACACACATCGATATATTCCGATGCGAAACCCATTTATAGTATTGGAGGAGGACGAACTCTTTACCCACTAGATCTAGCATAAAGTTAAAATAAAGGCATCTTTTATTTCTTCCCCCTGTAGTTTATACATTTAAGTATTATCGTTTGAGTGATTGTTTCTTTCTCCTTACCCCCAAACAATCTTACCTCTCGCCTCTTGGGTTCTATTCCCGCCAGAGGCGGGCAGGCGTTCACGGCAAGGAGGCGATTGACGGGGCTTTGAGGGAATTACCGTTTCGGACTTTGTTTTTTCCGTCTCGCTTTGCCGCCCATGCCGACTTTTCGGCGTTCTCTAGTTCTAGGATCACGAGTTAAATATCCGTTATCTCGAAGAATTTTGTGATACTTCTCGCGATCCAACTTATCAAGCGCGCGTGCCATCCCAAGAATGGCGGCGTCTAATTGTCCTGCTATTCCTCCACCTTCAACTTTTATACTTAACGGATATTTTCCACTTATTCCAGTATTAAGTATGAATTTATTATAAACTGGGGCGTATGGTCCGAATCTAAAATATTCCTGAATGGGCTTACTGTTTACAACTATCTCTCCTTTTTTAAGCTCGGCTCCATTAACTACTGCTTTGCCCATATTATAGAGTCTTACGCGAGCCACAGCCTCTCTTCTTCTTCCTACTGCAAAAACATATGATTTAACTGTTTGATTTCTTGTCATAACCCTATACCCCTACCTTCTGAAATTTATCTTCGTATTTATGTTCTTCCCCTCTAAAAACAAATAATTTTTTGAGCAAAGAATTTCTTAATTTATTCTTTGGAAGCATTCCTGAAACTGTATGCCTTACAATTTCCTCCGGTTTGTTATGACGAAGCTCTGCTAATGTTCTTTTTCTTAAACCTCCCGGATATCCCGAATAACTTGTGTAAATTTTATCTTTCTCTTTTTTACCGGTTATACTTATCTCTTTTGCATTTATTACAACCACATAATCCCCGCAATCAAGATTCTTGACAAAATAAGGCTTATTTTTTCCCATAAGAAGCCGGGCAATTTCAGTTGAAACTCTTCCGAGAATTTTACCTTTTACATCAATTAAGTGCCAGTCTCTTTTAATTTGCGATACTTTTGTTGGTTGTGTTGCTGTTTGCATAATTTATTTTTTGACTGATTTTTTTTCTTTTTTTGCTTGGGTTTTTTTTGGTTTTTCTTGCGGTTTCGTTGTCTTTTTCTTTGTGTTCCTCTTAGGTTCCTTAAGAGGGGTCGGTAGCACCTCTTCAACCCAAGTTAAAAGTGCCACGGAAGCTCCATCCTTCACTCTTGACCCAAGCTTTAAAAGCCTCGTGTAACCTCCGGGGCGCTCCGCAAATTTAGGAGCAATTTCACCAATTACCTTTTCCACTGCCCGCGTGTCTCCAAGTTTTGCAGTAATGATTCTTCTCGCGGCCTCGCCGGCTTTTGCCCGGGTCACGATTTTTTCCACCTCTCCTTTTATTGCTTTGGCTTTTGCCTCGGTTGTCTTAATCTTGCCATGAAGAATCAAAGAGTTCATCAAGCTTTTAAATAACGCCTTTCTTTCATTTGTGTCTCGCCTAAATCTTCTTCCGAAAATTCTTTTTCTCATAAGTTGCTTCTAACGGGGTAATTTTAAAGAGTTAACTTTAAAGCGAAAGAGTAATGCCTCTTTCTTTCAAACTTTCTTCAATTATTGAAAGTGATTTCGCCCCAAGATTTCTGTAGTTCATTAAGTCTTTTCTTGGAACATTAAGCATTTCCCCAACTGTTTCAATTCCCGCATTTCTAAGACTATTATAGATTCTTGTTGGAAGATCCAATTCATCAATAGTCATTTTGAGAACATCGTTTGGAAGAGAACCCGCAGAAGCAATTTTGGAAACCTCAGATGTTTCATTCGGTTCATAAATCTGATGAAAGTATACAACCAGAATTTTACTTGCCTCGTCCAATGCCTCTTTGGGTTCAATAGTTCCATCCGTCCAAATTTCAAGAATAAGTTTGTCAAAATTTGTCTGTCTTCCAACACGAGTCTGTTCAATTTTATAATTCACCCTGAGTATTGGAGAAAAAATTGCGTCAATAGGAATTACTCCTACGGTTGAAATTTTTCGATCCTCGGCAAGAGAATATCCTGCTCCACGCTCCACAGTCATTTCCATATTAAGCTTTGATTTTTTGTCGGAAAGCGACCCCAAATAATGATCCGGATCAATTATTTCCACACCGTCCGATTCCTCAATTTTTGAAGCTTTAATTTCACCCGGTCCGCTTACGGATAATGATAACCTTGCCTCATCTTTGCCTTCCGCAAGTTTTACCCTGAGTGTTTTGATGTTTAAGACAAGACCGATCACATCTTCTTTAAGTCCTTGGAGAGTAGAGAAAAGATGACGAACACTATCTATCTTAACAGATGTAACTGCTGCTCCTTCAATGCATGTTAGGAGAAGCCTGCGCAAGGCAACACCTAAAGTGTGTCCGAATCCGGGCTCAAGCGGTTCAATTACAAAACGGGTGTAACCTTGCTCTTTTTTCTCTTCTATTGTTTTAAATGTTGGATTTATCATTTTGCCTCAAGATCAAAAAATTATTTTATCATTACCGAGAGTAAAATTCAATAACTAACTGGTAATTCACAGGATTTGACACATCTTCTTTTGTTGGGAGGTTTAAAAGTTTCCCTCCCAGATCCTTTTTCTCAAGAAAAACAGGAATTTCTTTTATTTCTTGAAGTCTTGCTTTTAGCTCCCCCCCTTGAAGCTTTGGTTCAATAGATATTAAATCCCCGCGCCTCACGGCATAAGAAGGTATATTTATTTTTTTCCCGTTCACCAGGATGTGTCTATGAGATACCAGTTGCCTTGCGTGCGCTCTGCTTTTGCCCAATCCAAACCTGTAGACAACATTATCAAGTCTTGTTTCAAGAAGTTGAATTAGCGCATCCTCCGTATTTATTTTTTTCCTCTGAGCCTCTTTGACATACTTTCTGAATTGTCTCTCAAGTAAACCATATATTCTCTTCAATTTCTGTTTTTCGCGTAATTGGACTCCAAACTCGGAAAGCTTCCTGGTTCTTCTCTTTGCGTGTGATCCGGGAACCACATTAAGTCTCCTGTCAAGAGACTGCGAAGTTTTTCCCAATATATTAATTCCTTCTCGCCTTGCTAATTTGTGTTTTGGACCTGTATACCTAGCCATACATTTATTTATTATTTATTATATATTATTTATTATTTTTGAATCTAAATAGTCAATCATAAATTATAAATTATAAATAATAAATAATGTTACACTCTTCTTTTCTTCTTCATCCTCGGCCCATTGTGAGGAATGGGCGTAATATCAGCAATCATGGAAATTGAAAGGCCGGAATTTCTTATTGCGCGCAAAGCGGCGTCTCTTCCAACCCCGGGGCCTTTAATGAAAACTTCAACATTTTTTAATCCCAAATCCCTTACCTTTTTAATTGCTTCATCCACTGCCTGGGTTGCCGCATATGGGGTGCTTTTTCGTGTCCCCTTAAATCCTATGTTTCCGGCACTTGACCATGAAACAGCATCTCCCTTTTCATTCGTAATGGTTACAATTGTATTATTAAATGTTGTAGAAACATAAATCCTTCCCGATTCAAGTGAAATTGTCTTTTTCTTTGTTTTTGCGCTAACTTTTGCTTTTGCCATCTTGTTTTGCTACTATACCCATTCTTTGAGCAATTTCTTTTCTAATAGCTCCAATTGTTACTCTCTTTCCTCTTTTGGTTCTGGCATTGGAACGGGTTCGCTGCCCTCGAACAGGAAGGTTCCTTGCATGCCTTATGCCCCGATAAGCACTGATTTCTTTAAGTCGCTTGATATTTCCTACAACATCAGCCCTAAGATCTCCTTCGATTTTGTACGGTTCAAGAGCTTTTTGGATCCTGCCAAGCTCCTCCTCGGAAAGAGTATTTAATCTTCTCGCGCCATCAATATTCGCTTTCTTAAGCACTAAACAAACATTGCTCCTTCCTATTCCATAAATGTAGGACAAAGCAATGTCAACTCTTTTTTCGTCCGGTATGTTTACTCCAACAACTCTCATATTCAAATAATTGACCCGATTTAATCGGGGCTAAATCGCAAATGTTCTGTAAGCCGGGGCTATTTGATCCTGTAGGTTATTCTACCTCTCTCCCGGTCATAGGGGGTCATTTCTATCCTGACTTTGTCACCCGGCAGTATTTTTATGAAATGAATTCTCATTTTACCTGATAAGTGACATAAGATAACTTTTCCTCCCTCAATTTCTACCCTAAATAAAGTATTTGGTAAAACCTCTTTTACAATTCCCTCAATTTCAATTGCACCCTCATGCGCCATATCTCCCCTATAATTCATGCTATTTTAGCAGATCAAGCCCAGGTTTACAAGCCAAGAGCTATATTTTATCACTCTTTAGGCGAGTCAAAAGCCTTGGGTTTTTTTCGGTTATTAGAATTGTTCGCTCAAAGAGTCCCGAAAGACTCTCGTCCTCTGTTGAAATGGTCCAATCATCGTTCCTCTCATAAACAACATCAGGCTTTCCCATATTGTAAATGACTTCAACAGCAATAGTCATACCCGGAACTAAAAGGGGAGTTTTTTCAATCTTTGCCGCAAGATAACCGGGAATTTCAGGCTCCTCATGAAGGCTTTTTCCCACCCCATGCCCCACAAGAGACCGAACAACTGAATACCCTGCGCTCTCAACAATATTTTGTATAGCTTGCGAAATATGACCAACCCGATTCCCAGCTCTTGCTTCTCTAATTCCTGCAAACAGCGCCTTCTTTCCCACCACCAAAAACTTATCCGCCGAACTGTCAGTTGTCAGTTGTCCTTTGTCAGTTGTTGAGACCCTTCGGGTCTCAGCCATATCGGTATGGTAGCCCTCATAAAACACTCCGCAGTCAATACCAATTATGTCCCTTTCGGAAAGCTTCCTTTTTGAGGGAATACCGTGAACGACAACATTATTAGTCGAAACACAAATTGCATGATGATACCCCGGGACTTTTTTGAAGCCGGGTTTGCCTCCTTTTTTTCTGATTAATCTTTCGGCCAAATCGTCTATTTCAATTTCTGTTACTCCGGGGGCGGTATAAGCAATTAATTCCTCAAGGACTTCACCTAAAATTCTTCCTGCCGTGGTCATTCCTAGAATT
This sequence comes from Candidatus Levybacteria bacterium RIFCSPLOWO2_12_FULL_39_17, assembly GCA_001782675.1. Lineage (GTDB taxonomy): Bacteria > Patescibacteriota > Microgenomatia > Levybacterales > GWA1-39-11 > GWA1-39-11. The sequence goes on along the minus strand of MFPJ01000005.1, from coordinate 40,953 downwards.
TTCTTATTGTCCATTTGACGCAACACCTAGAATACCGCAAATATCCCGGTGAATTTCTTCAATGGTTCGCTCCCCATTGATCTCATGAAGTTTTCCTTTTTCTTTGTAATACTCAAGAACAGGTATTGTGAACTTATGGAACGACTCAATCCTCTTTTTTAAAGCGCGGGGAGCTTCATCCTCACGGTTATCTCTTCTTAAAGATAAACGCCTTATGGCTTCTTCATCAAGAACTTTTATATATAAAACCGCATCTATCCCGTTTTTAAAGGACTCTGCCTGAACTTTAGTTCTTGGGAATCCGTCAAGAATATATCCCTTTTGATATTCAGGCCGGGAAAGATAATCGCTGACGATCTCAAGGGTTTTCTCGTCCGGAATAAGATAACCCGAATTCATTATTTCTTTTATATAACGGCCCATGGGAGTATGTTCTTTCGCAATTTCGCGAAATATATGACCTGTAGAAAGATAGGGAACCTTAAGCTTTTCCGCAAGCAGATTCCCTTGCGTTGATTTTCCCGAACCCTGAATTCCAATAAGTACAATTTTCACTATCTTGAAAACCTTTCGTAAGAACGAGTAACCATTTGAACTTCAAGAATTTTAATAGTCTCAATCACAACCGAAACAACTATGAGTATACTGGTCCCACCAACCAAAACAGCAGTAATTCCGGTCATTGCCGTGACAACGCTTGGAAGAATCGCGACGAGTCCCAGGAAAAGCGCGCCCGGCAGAGTGATTCTTGTTATTATGTAATTAAGAAGGGAAGTCGTCGGCTTTCCGGGCCTTATTCCAGGTACAAAACCTCCATATTTTTGAATATCCTCTGAGACCTTTTGAGGGTTAAATATTACGGCTGTATAAAAATAAGTAAATCCAACTACCAAGAGGAAATAAACAAGGTTATATAAAATACTATTGGGATCAAAATTTTGGGCTAAAAAGGTTCCAATTGCTGCTAAGGTTTTATTAGGGTTTGCGACAAAATAGTTGGCAAGAAGTGAAGGCAAAAGAACGATTGAGACAGCAAAAATTATAGGGATAACTCCTGCTTGATTAATCTTTAATGGAATATGTGTGGATTGCCCCCCATACATCCTTGATCCCCTAACTCTTTTGGCATAAAAGATGGGAACTTTTCGAATAGCTTCATTAACAAAAACAATTGATGCAATAACTACAATTCCAAGCGCTGCAAAAATTCCGAAATTCAAAACATCCTGACTGTTGAGAGTGGACAACATTTGAAAAGTTGCAATTGGAATTCTGCCAACAATTCCTGCAAATATCAGAAGAGAAATTCCATTTCCAATCCCTTGTTCCGATATAAGTTCTCCAAGCCACATAATAAATATTGTTCCTGCCGTCATGGTCGTAATAAATGATAAAATTTCAACCGGAGGCAAGGATGTAATGATTTGCTGATTACGAAGTAAGGCATACATTCCCAAGGCCTGAACAATAGATAAGGGAATGGTTAAGAATCTTGTGTATTGATTTATTTTTTGTCTTCCATATTCTCCTTCCTTTTGTAATGCTTCAAGCTTAGGATAAACCATTGTTAAAAGCTGCAGGACTATTGAGGCATAGATATAAGGACCAAGACCAATTGCCAGAATCGAGAAGTTTGACAGGGTGCCTCCTGAAAAAATATCAAGAAGTCCCAGGAGTTGATTTTGAGCAAACAGAGATTTTAGCTGAGCAATGTTCACTCCCGCAACCGGAATATGAGCAAAAAATCTGAAGATTAGAAAAATAAATAGAACTACTAAAATTTTTCGTCGAGTATCGCGGTCTTTGATGCTATTCTTAAAAATACTCAAAACCTTGTTCATATCCTAGGCTATGGCTCCACCGGCACGCTCAATTTTTTCCTTTGCGCTTTTTGAAACAGGAAGCTTTACCGTCAAGGCAACCTTTAAATCACCAACGCCCAAGATTTTGACGGGTGCCCCGATTGCATCCTTTGAAATCAAGGAATGCTTAATTAGAGACTCAACATCAACAACTGTTTTTGATGGAAGTTTATTCAGTTTGCCCACATTAACAATAAATATACCCGGCTTTAATGATCTGTTTTTCCCATGACCTCTTAAAAAAGGGAGCCTTTTGATTAAAGGAAGAGCTCCTCCTTCAAAAGACAGGCTGATTTTTCTTCGGGATTTTTGACCCTTTGTTCCTCGCCCTGATGTTTTTCCTCGCCCGGATCCATGTCCCCGTCCAACCCTCTTAAGTTTTCTCTCTGTTATTTTATCTAATTTTAGCGTCATAATTTTTTATTTGGCCAGTTTTTCCAAGGCTTTAAGAGTTGCATGGACATTGCTTGCCTTGTTATTTGTTCCAAGAATTTTGGATGATATGTTTTTAATTCCCGCCGCTTCAACAACAGCTCTTACGGCGCCTCCCGCAATAATTCCGGTACCCGGTGGTGCCGGCTTAAGCAAAATTTGAGCCGCGCCTTCCTTTACAACAACAGGGAAAGCAATTGTATCCTTCACAATGAGAACATTAATCATCCTTTTCTTTGCGTAAATCGCCGCCTTAATTATTGCCGATGAGACATCGGCTGATTTGCCAAGACCTACTCCAACTTTTCCGTTTTTATTGCCAACAACCACCAGCGCGGTAAACCTCATTTTATTTCCGCCCTTAGTTTTCTTAGAAACTCGGTTTACCTGGATAACTTTTTCTTCCAATTTTTCCTGATTTTGAAAATTATGTATATTATCCATACTTATTAAAATACTAAACCCCCTTTCCTGGCTCCTTCTGCTAATGCCTTTACTCTTCCATGATATTTATAAGCTCCTTTATCAAAAACAACATCTTTAATTTTCTTGCTCATTGCTTTTTGTGCAATAGCTTTTCCTAATTCCTCCGCTTTCTGAACTTTATTAACCTTGCTTTCGTTTTTCAAATCTTTTTCACTTGCGCTAAGCACGGTTTTTCCTTTTTTATCATCAATTATCTGAGCATAGATATATTTATTGGAACGGAAAACCGTAAGCCTAAGCTTATCTGCTGATATTTTTTTCCTTATTCTGTTTTTTCTTCTTTGTTTTTTTTGTCTTTTTATTAATTCTTCACGCATATTACTTTGCACCAACAGCTTTCGCTGCTTTACCTACCTTTCTTCTTAATTTTTCACCCAAATATTTAATTCCCTTTCCTTTATAGGGATCGGGCGGTCTTACCTTTCTGATATCACTCGCCATGTCTCCAACCAGTTGCTTATCAATTCCTGAGACTGTTATTATATTTTCATTAACAGAGATATTAACGCCTTCTATCGATTTAATTCGAACAGGTGTTGAAAAACCTACATTAAGAACCAACTCTCCTCCCTCAACTCTTGCTCTATACCCCACTCCTGACAATTCCAATTGTTTCTGGAATCCCCGGCTTACTCCCTCTACCATATTTGCCAAAAGTGCACGAGCCAGTCCGGCGAATTTTTCAAAATCGGCAGAAAGAACTTTTCCAATTCTCATCTCCCCATTTTCAATGGATATTTCAACATTCTCAGGAATCATGGCTGTAAGTGTTCCTTTTGGACCTGAAACAATTACTTTTCCATCAAGGATATTAACGCTAATTCCCTCTTTAATTATTATCGGTTTTTTAGAAATATTAGACATAATCGCTATCGCTCAAGTTCAAAATTCAAAATTAAAAATTCAAAATTATTGTTTTTATAAATTAATTCCATAACTTTTAACTTTGCACTTTAAACTTTTAACTGATTTGGCAGATAAGTTCTCCTCCTACGCCCTCTTTTTCTGCTTGCTTGCTTGTCATTATCCCCCGGCTTGTTGAAATAATCCCAAGAGCGTGACTTGGAAATCTTCTCTTAATACGGGATTTTCCGAGAAAATAATGCACGGACGGCTTTGAGATAATTTTAATTTGGGAGACAGCCGGAACTTTCCCGTTATATTTAAGATCGATAATTAAGCTTTTTTTCTTATCTGTTGTTTTTTCCTTTAATTTTGATATGAAACCCTCTTTTTCTAGGATCTTACCAATAGACGCAACAGCATTTGAATACCGATACTCAATTTGTTTTTTTCGTGCGCCGTAAGCGTTTTTAATTTGTATTAAAAAATCTCCAATTGTATACATTTATTATTTATTATTTATTATTTTTCGAACTCAATTAATCTATAATCTATAATCAATATACTACCAGGATGCTTTCTTAACTCCGGGCAATTCACCTTTTAAAGCTTTCTCTCTGAAGCATATTCTACATAAGCCAAAAAGGCGCATATAGCCCCTTGCTCTTCCGCAGATCATGCAAATATTTTTTTTTCGTGTGCTGTATTTCGGTTTTTTGTACAAATTTTTTACAATATTAGATTTTTTAGCCATGACAATAATATTAAATATAAAATATAAGAGATAAAATATTTTTGACTTTGAATCTGTATTTTTTATTTTTCATATCATTTTTTATATTTACTATTTTATATTTGATTTCTTAAACGGCATTCCCATCTCCTCAAGCAATACTCGCGCGCGTTCGTTATCCCCTGCATCGGTAACTATTGTTACCTGAAGACTCCTAATTTTATCAACTTTTCCGGGATCAATTTCAGGAAAAACAGTGCTTTCCGTAAATCCTATGCTGAGATTTCCGTGGCCATCAAAAGAGTTAGCGCTGACACCTGAGAAATCCCTGACCCTTGGAAAGACTATTCTAATAAGTTTCTCCAGGAAATCATACATTCTATCTCCTCTAATAGTTACAGTCAAGCCAATCTCATCTCCTTCTCTAAGTTTAAATGTAGCAACAGAAACACGGGCTTTTGATAGTTTTGGTTTCTGCCCGGTTATAAGACCTAATTCTTCACGACTTTTTTCAATATTTTTTTTATCAGACAGAAAATCCTTCATGCTGGTATTAACCATAATCTTGACAACTCTGGGAACAGCCATAGGATTCTTGATCCCAAGCCGCTCCTGGAGCTTTTGAATTATCTCTTTGCCGAATTTGTGTTTAAGATTTGTCATGGTTTTTAAATTGCCCTACCCTTGCCTCTGCTTGTGCCTTGGATTTTCGCAAATAACATAAAGCTTTCTATGCCTTCTAATAATCTTGCATTTTATACACCTTTTTTTTACTGATGCTTGTACCTTCATATTACTCCTTCACATCTTCTGCAAATTCTAATTTTTTCGCCTTTTTTATCCAGGACAAAACCAACTCTGGTTGCCTTTTTGCATTTGCCACATATTAATGCGACATTAGCTAAAGACACAGGTTTTGTTATAGTTATAATTTCCGATTTTTGGTTTCTGACACGGGATTTAAAATGACGCTTAAATTGATTAATCCCCTCAACTAAGACTCGGGAGTCGGAAAAAATCTTCTCGACCTTCCCCGTCTTTCCCTTATCTTTCCCTATTAGAATCTTTACAATATCGCCTCTTTTTACTTTCATATTTTTATCTGTGATCATCCGATGTAAATCCGCGAAAATCTGCTTCAGACTACATGATTCGCGAGGCTTGCGATTTTTGCATAACCTTTTTCCTTGATTTCGCGAGCTATTGGACCAAAAATCCTGGTACCTATGGGATTTTTTGATTTTTCGTTTTCAATTATTACTCCCGCGTTTTCAGAAAATCTTATATATGTACCATCCTGCCTTCTAAATTCCTTTCTGGTCCTCACCAAAACAGCTTTCACCATATCTCCTTTTTTAAATTGCGTATTTGGAAGAACCTTTTTTACAACACAACCTATATAATCTCCAAGTTCTGCTTTTCTTCGTTTTGAACCGCCGTAAACTTGAATAACCATTAACTGCTTAACTCCTGTATTGTCTGCCACATCAAGCATTGTTCTGTGTTGTATCATATTTTTAGATATTAGATACTAGATATTAGATACTAGGGAATTTCCTAGTAGCTAGTTTCTAGTCTCTAGTTTCTCCCTTCATTACTTCTACCACTTTAAAATGCTTATCGCGACTTAAAGGCCTCGTTTGCTCTATTCTTACATACTGTCCAACTCTTAATTCTAAATTATCTGAATTAGCCTTAATTCTCTTTGTTTTCTTAAGGATTTTTTTATAGATCGGGTGACGAACAAGTCTTTCAATTTCAACCACCACGGTCTTTTGCATTTTATTAGACATAACTTTTCCAATTAATGTTTTCCTTGCCATATTTTTTATTTATTATTTATTATTGATTATTTATTATTTAAATTCACGCTATCTTGTTTCTCCAAAAATTCCTTCATCGATAGAACCGTTAACAACGCCGCGATATCTCTTTTTTTACTCTTGATAGCATTAGTATTCTTAAGTTTTTTTAAGCTTTGTTCTATGTTTAACTTCCCGATTTCGGATTTGATATCAATAATCATTCTTCTTAATTCATCTTTTGTTTTAGTTTTTATTTCTAATAAATCTTTCTTTTTCATAAGCTTAAATCTCCTCCTTCTTCACAAAAATGCTTCTTAGAGGAAGCTTGTGGGAAGCAAGTCTCAAGGCTTCCTTGGCAATGCTTTCAGAAACCCCCCCCATCTCAAAAATTATTTTTCCAATCTTAACAGGAGCAACATATTCATGTATGTCTCCTTTTCCCCCGCCCATTCTTGTTTCGGGTGGTTTCTTTGTAATTGGCCTGTCCGGAAATATTCTTATCCATAGCCTTCCACCTCTTTTTGTAAAATGGGTTATAGATTTCCTTGCTGCTTCTATTTGCCTGCTTGAAATATTACCCGAGCCTACTGCTCTCAAACCAAATTCACCAAAAGAGATTTTGTTGCCGGAATATGCAACTTGTCCCTGAACCTTAGGTTTAAATTGTCTTCTGTATTTTGTTCTTTTTGGCGTTAACATATTTTTAGATATTAGATACTAGATATTAGATACTAGATATTAGATACTAGGCTTTATTTTCCTAGTTACTAGTATCTAGTCACTAGTTGCTATCGATTGATCCATACCTTAACTCCAACATAACCGCTTTTTGTTAATGCCGGAACCACGGCAAAATCAATATCTTCTCTTATTGTTGACAAGGATAGTTTTCCGGCCTGAAGTCTCTCGCGTCGGCCAATCTCAGCCCCTCCGATTCTTCCGGACAGAACTACTCTTACCCCTTTTCCGCCTGCAGACATAACTCTGTCTATTGCCTGTTTCATAACTCTTTTATGAGGCATTCTTCTTATTAATTGTTCAGAAATATTTGATGCAACCAAATATGCGCTAAGATTGGGCTCTTTTATAGGCTCTACTTTGAGCTCGATTTTTTTGGCATTTTTATCTTTCTTGGTAATCCCAAGCATCTTTACTATGAATTTCTTGAGCTCTTCAAGGCCTGTGCCTCCTCGGCCAATTACAATACCCGGTCTGGTTACATAGATAGTAAGCTTGATGCTTGAAAGAGACCTCTCAATTATTACATCCCCTACTCCTGCGGGCCTGAGTTTTTTAAACAAAGCCTCCCGGATTCTTATATCCTGAAGCACAATTGAGGCATACATTTTTTTCGGATAAAATCCGATACTTTTAAATCCTTGATGTATACCAAGTCTCAATGCGATAGGATTAACTTTTTGTCCCATATAATTTCGTTGCCTCCTTTCCTTTTCCTGTTTTGAATTCCTCTTTTTCATTTTTAATTTTTAATTTTTGATTTTTTATATTGTTATCCGCAAGGATAACCTTAATGTGGCTTGCTCTCCTTTTGTAAGGGCGAATCCTGCCCCTGCCTGCAAAATGGAATCGCTTAAGGCTCAAGCCCTCTGTGACGATTATATCTTTGATTTTTAAATTCTGCCGATCAACCTTGAAATTATTAACCGCATTGGCGATAGCCGAATCTAAAGCTTTTTTCAAAGGAAGGGCTGCTCTTTTTTTCATGACAGAAAGGCTATTTAAAACAAGCTTCAAATCTTTCTGCTTAACACTATCCACAACCAATCTTATTTTTCTTGGCGAAATTTTTATATTTTTACTTATTGCTATATAATCCATACTAATAATTAAAAGTTTAAAGTTAAAAGTTTAAAGTTTTTAATATTTTGAATTTTTAATTGCAACTTTGAACTTTTCATTTTGAACTTTGAACTATGTTTTACTTATCTCTCTCGCCACAACTCTACCATGTCCCCGAAATATCCTTGTCGGGGCAAATTCCCCAAGTCTATGTCCAACCATATTTTCTACAACTTTGACAGTTATGTGATTTTTCCCATTATGAACCAAAAAAGTGTGTCCAACAAAATCGGGAGAAATTTGGCTTGCTCTCGCCCATGTTTTGATAGGAGAACGATCTCCCGTCTCCTTCTGTTTTTGTACCTTTTTTACTAATTTTTCGTCCAAAAATGGACCTTTTTTTAATGATCTACTCATATGTTTATATATTATTTATTGTAGATTATATAAGATTTCAAATAATCTATAATATCTAATCTATAATCTATAACTTTTACTTCCTTCTTTTTAAAATAAATTTATCCGAATATTTCTTTTTTGATCTGGTCTTTCCAACCGCTTTTCGTCCCGCGTAAGTTTTCGGATATTTTAAACCAATTCCTGACCTTGCTTCTCCTCCTCCATGGGGATGAGAAGAAGGATTCATTGCAACTCCCCTAACGGTTGGCCTGATCCCCATGTGGCGTGCTCGCCCTGCCGTCCCAATAACTCGATCCTTCCATTCAAGTCTTCCAATTTGCCCAATTGTTGCAAAATTTGATGCTAAGATTTTTCTTATTTCTCCTGACGGCATTTTTAGATGAACATATTTACCCTCTTTTGCCATAATAAATGCCTGATCTCCTGCGGATCTGGCTACTTGTCCGCCTCGCCCGGAAGTCAGCTCAATATTATGTATCGGTTGTCCAATAGGAATTTTTATCATAGGCAATGCATTCCCCACCCTTACATCGGCTTCTTCTCCCGATACTATTCTGTCGCCGATTTTCAGGCCTAAAGGTACCAGGATGTATCTTTTTTCTCCATCTTTATATTGAATCAAGGCGATATCTCCAGATCTATTTGGATCATACTCGATTTTCACAACCTTACCGGAAATATTAAATTTGTCACGCTTAAAATCTACCGCGCGATAGAATCTTTTTTCTCTGCCACCCTGATGTCTCACCCTAACCGTACCGGAAGAGTCTCTCCCCGATTGTTTTTTTAATATTGTTTTTAATCTTCTAGTCATTATTTTTTCTTTTCTTCTGTCTTTTCCTCAAAAATATCTATTTTCTGGCCTGTTTCAATCATAACTCTTGCTTTTTTAAACGAAAGGTCCGATACCCTTTTTCCGTACCGAGTCAGCTTAGTTTTTGTCTTTTTGATATGTGAAGTAAGAACATTTTTTACCTTTACATTAAATAATTTCTCAACAACGTGTTTAATATCTATTTTTGTCGCTTTCTTTGGAACCAAAAAAGTATACCTATTGGATTTTGCTTCTTCAAGCGATTTCTCAGTAATTATCGGTTTTATTATAAAATCTGAAATATTCATATTTTATCCAGCACCTCTTAGGTGCTGGATTTATTTTCTCCTTTTCCTAAAAAAGTACTTTCAATATCTGCAAGGGCATTTTTTACGATTACCAAATGATTGTTGCTTAAAACATCATAAGTATTAATTGATTTTGCCGGTTCAATCTTTACCCCCTCAATGTTTTTTGCTGCTTGCTTGGTTAGAGCATTTGCGCCCGAGACAAACAAAATCTTGCCTACCTTTCCTTTTTTCCCAAGCAGATTTAAAGATTTAAACATTTGATAAATTTCTTTTGTTTTTCCCGAAGCTCCATTAACATCAACAACCAAAATCCTTTCATTAACAAATTTTTGTGATAAGGCACTAAAAAGCGCTTTCCTTCTCATCTGCTTTGATAATTTAAGCGAAAAATCCCGGGGACTTGGACCAAAAACTATTCCCCCGCCAACAAATATCGGAGCTTTAATACTGCCGTGCCTGGCCCTTCCCGTACCCTTCTGTCTGTATATCTTCCTGGTAGAACCTGTAACTTGTCCTCTTGTCTTAGTTGAAGCTGTTCCTTGTCTTTGGTTTGCAAGGTGAACTCTTACCGCCTGAGCCATTAAAACCCGATTTACTTTTGCGCCAAAAATCTCCCTTGGCAGATCAACCGTACCTTTTTTGCCTCCTGTCAAAGTAAAAACAGGAAGACTTAAGCCTTTCTTTGTCTTGGTTTCCGTTTTTTTGGCACCGACCTTAGTTTTCTTAAGTTTTGAAATTTGAGTTGTACTTTTGATTTTTGATTTTTGATCTTTGATCTTACTTTTCGGCATCGCTATCTTTTCCTTCCTTCGAACTTATTTCTTCAGTGTTAGAACTTGCAACCTGAGCTTCTTCGGCTTGAGCTTCCAAAACGGGCTTGCCCCCTTCATCTTCCGCCTCTTTTTTTGAATATAAAGGGACGAACTTCTTATTTTTTCCGACTTTAGTAATCATGACAATGCCTCCCCTTACTCCAGGGATAAGACCTTTAACATAAATCTTATCCTCTTCAATGCCTAGAATTTCCAAATTTTTTATTGTAACTCTGTCGCTACCCATTCTGCCGGCCATTCTTTTGCCTCGATACACTCGGCCGGGAGTAGTAGTTTGACCAATGGAACCGGGAGCTCTCTCTCTGTCCGATTGTCCGTGCGTTCTTGGTCCTCCAGCGAACCCATGACGCTTCACTACTCCTGCAAAACCTTTTCCTTTTGATTTACCCTCAACATCAATAACATCTCCTGCTTCAAAAACTTCCTCAACTGAAATGGTTTTGCCCGCAGAAACTTGAGAAGGATCATGAACTCTTATTTCCCTAAAAAAACGGGGCGTTTTCTCTAGCCCCGCTTTTTTTATGTGCCCCAATATAGGTTTCGTAGTCGCTTTTGTTGACCCAAAGCCAAGTTGAATAGCATTATATCCTTCCCGATCTTGAGTCTTAATCTGTGTGACCACATTTCCGGCTACGGAAATTATCGAAAGAGGAACCCTTCTTCCGTCTTCCAAAAATCCTTGTGTTTGATCAATCTTCCTACCTATTAAACTTGAAATCTGCATATTTATAAGCAAAAAAAAGCGACTCCTCGAGTCGCCCACCTTGCACATCCCAAGGATTGACCTCGATCATGTAACTAGAGAAGTCATCAATAGTTTGGACATGTAACAAAAGATTATATAATGTTTTGAATTCAAATGCAATACTTCCTGGGCTCAAATACTTATTTAATCAACTACTTAGGAGCGTAAACAGAACCACGGGTTGCCCCTCGCTTTCGAATTAACCCTTTCCGAACCAAATCTTGTAAGTCGTAATGAAGTGTTCGGGAATTCACAGAGAGAAATCGGCGGTGAATTTGATCGAACGTTACCACTTGATGTTCACGAATGATTGCAAGAATTTCTGCACGGCGGGGGAGAAGAATATCCTCAATTTTGCCCTCTTCTTGCTTTTGCAGCTGTAAGATTACTTTTTGTGCACTTTGAGCAACAGTTTCTAAAATGAACTCGACGAACTCAGTAATATCTTTCTTCTCGATTGCTAAAGTCGAATAATAATTGTTTCTATTTTGTTCTAAATAGTCTTCAAACGAAATAAGGCCGGCAAATCCATATCCAAGTTTTTGCAATTGCCAATTCATTAAAATTCGCCCAACTCTCCCATTCCCATCAAGAAATGGGTGAATCTTTTCGAATACAAAATGGGTAATAGCTATGTCACATAGATTCGAGTTTCGCCGATTCACGAATTGTAGCCATTTACCTACTAGGATCGGAACTTTCTGTGCTGACGGAGCAACGTAAATAGCAACTCCGGCAGTATTAAATATTGCTGAAGGCTCTGTTCTAAACCTACCAAGTTCAGCGGTTAAATCATCCATTACGCGTTGATGGAGCTCCAAAATAAATTCCTTCGTGGTTCTACCTTTAAATGATCGCGCGAATTTTAATCCGTCAAAAATCTGAAAAACTTCCCTTTTTTCTCTATTTTGAATTCCGCCGAATTCAACGTCAGTCATTTCAAGTCTATTCCCTTCTATTCGTGCTGAATACAATGAGCTTTTGAGAGTTGATTTTCTAAGCAGATTTTCTTGAATGTGGGGTAGTTTTGGGATTTTTTCAAACAAGTCTCGATAGGTATTTATTTGAGTAATTAACGAAGCAATCTTGGGTGTTTTTAGATAAATATAATCTTTTATCACAAAACCACTTTACAAGATCTTTCATAATATTTCAAGATACTTCAAGATATTGCGAAATTCTTTCAGCGTGAATCAGCTATAAATCCGTGGAAATCAAGCTTAGCCGTGGGGAATATTACATCTTGATTTCGACATCTACGCCGGCGGGGAGATCAAGGTGAATCAAGGATTCAATAGTTTTGTCGGTTGGAGAAATAATATCAATCAATCGTTTGTGAGTTTTTAATTGAAAATGCTCTCTTGCGTCTTTATCTATAAATGGGGATTTATTGACAACAAATACGCTTCTTTTGCTTGGAAGAGGAATTGGCCCTACCACTTTTGCGCCTGTGCGAATTGCGGTATCAAGGATTTGTTGACAGCAAGAGTCAATTATCCTTGAATCGTATGATTTTAAACGGACCCTAATTCTCCCTTTTACCGCCATAGCTTTGCAACAAAAAACCTACTTCAACAGTAGGTTTTATTATAAATCTCAAACATAAATTGTCAAATGTGCTCGGGATGACAGCCTTTTAGGCTATCACTTTTATTATTGCTCCTGCGCCTACTGTCTTACCACCCTCACGGATGGCAAATCTCATTCCTTCCTCAAGAGCGATGGGAACAATTAATTTTGCAGTCATTTTTGTGCTGTCTCCGGGCATGACCATTTCAACGCCTTCCTGGAGTTTTATCTCACCGGTTACATCGGTTGTTCTAATGTAAAACTGTGGTCTGTAGCCAGTAAAGAAAGGCGTGTGTCGTCCGCCTTCTTCCTTTGTAAGGACGTAAACTTCGGCCTCAAAGTCCGTGTGGGGAGTAATCGAACCGGGTTTTGCAATAACCTGTCCACGCTCAACATCCTGCTTCTCTATTCCGCGGAGCAGAAGTCCGGCATTGTCTCCCGCCTGAGCCTCGCTAAGACTTTTTCGGAACATTTCAATTCCCGTGATCACTGTAGACTTCGTAGGCTTGATCCCTACGATTTCAACCGTGTCATTTACTTTTACCTGTCCTCGCTCAACACGGCCGGTTACAACTGTTCCCCGACCTTTAATTGAAAAGACATCTTCAACAGGCATAAGATATGGTTTGTCGATGTCGCGGGTTGGAGTTGGAATGTACTCATCAACTTTTTCCATCAATTCAAGGATGGCTTTTTCAGCTTCCGCATCCCCTTGGGTTGCTTTAAGGGCCGAACCCTTTATGATGGGAGTTTCATTTCCGGGATATTGGTATTTTGTAAGAAGTTCACGAACCTCCATTTCAACTAATTCGATGAGTTCGGGGTCCGAAACCATATCAGTTTTATTAAGGAAGACTACAATTGCAGGAACTCCAACTTGACGAGCCAAAAGAATGTGTTCTCTCGTTTGAGGCATTGGGCCGTCTGCCGCCGAAACTACTAATATTGCGCCGTCCATTTGCGCTGCACCCGTGATCATGTTTTTGATGTAATCTGCGTGTCCCGGAGCATCAATGTGAGCATAATGCCTTTTTTCTGTCTCGTATTCCTGATGGGAAATATTAATGGTGACTCCACGGGCTTTTTCCTCGGGAGCGTTATCAATATCCTCATATTTCTTGGCCTCGGCCATTCCTTTTTTGGCCAAAACCATAGTAATAGCAGAAGTCAAAGTGGTTTTACCATGGTCTACATGACCAATGGTTCCGATATTAATGTGTGGTTTTGTTCTCTGAAATACTCCGGCCATTTTTAGTCAAAAATAAAACACCCCGTCTCTAGAGTGTTAAATTAATATACACCATTTCCCTTCCTCCGTCAAGGGTCAAAATGCTCATTTCTTGATAACCAAATATTCTTCCATTAAAAATTATCCTGCCACCTCATAAGTCTACTATCTCTTTTTTACCAACTTTTAACAAAAGGGTAATATAATGTAGTCAAAAAGGAGGTGAAAAATGATAAAAGGCATAGAAAGCATCTTGATTGGAAGCGAGAATGCGAAAGAACTTGCTGAATTTTATAAAAATGTGGTTGGATTGGAACAGTCGGCCGAGATGGAAATTGGAGAAGAAGGGAAAAAAGGGTACGAATTTAGCATGAAGGGAACCAGCCTTTATATAACAGATCATTCGCAGGTAAATGGAAAAAACCAAAATCCGGAGCGGATAATGTTTAATCTGGAAGTCGATGATATAGAAAAGGAAGCAAAAAGGCTGGACGAGAAGGGGATTAAAAAACATCAAGACATTTATCATGTTGAGGGATATGGATTGATAGCAACTTTTGTTGATCCCGACGGAAATTTCTTTCAATTGGTGCAGGTCCGAGCAGGCAATTAATTTAAAATTGGAAATTTGAAATTTGAAATTTGAAATTTTGCAATTCCCACTTGCAAAATCTGCTTATGGTGGTATTATATTGCCAATGGAAGAGGAGAATAAAAGCGAGATTTTTCAATCTCCAACACAATACGAAAGTCGGCTTTCGAGACCAAAGAATCAATTTGCTCCCAAGAAAATTTTTATAATTCTTTTTTCAATTGTTATAGTCGGTCTTATAATCTTTGGAACAACAAGATTCTTTGCGGGCGGAAAAAGTGAGCAGAATTCCGAGCCGGCACCAACAGCTGAAGCATTTCCAACAGATATTCCGGAACCGACAGAAGAGATTTCACCTACCCAAGAGCCAAAAAAACCAACGCCTACAAAAATCCCGACTCCAAAACCAACCGTAAATCCTGTTGATAAAACTACAGGCCTTGACCGGAGTAACCTCTCAATCCATGTCTTAAATGGCAGCGGAGCGGGCCGTGCCAGCAAAAAAGCTTCAGATTTCCTTGAAAGTCTTGGATACAATGTTATTCAAATTGGAAATGCCGAAAATTTCAACTATGAAAAGACAACAATTCAAATAAAAAGCGCCAAGGAAGAATTTCTTTCTCTTCTTAAAAAAGATCTCTCTTCAAATTACTCTCTTGGCACAACTTCTGCAGATTTAGCCTCCGACTCCCGCCCCGACACCATAGTTATTGTTGGAAAAGAATAATTTATTAAATTCGAAATCCGAAACAATACATAAATTTTTAAATTTTAAATACTAAAGTTATTCATAAACTCTTCAATCGACCTTGTCGAGTATACTATTGTATAAATAGTTTTCATAACATAGATTATAATCTTCTCAAACCCCTGCATTCCGGGTTAACATTTACAATGAAGGGCTACAAAGAATATTTCGATAAATATAGATAGACTAATTACCCTGCGGCGATTGGGAGGTTTATGCCAAATTTTAATAATTGCTCTAATTGTTTTTTACCCACTTCAAAAATCTTTTTAAATTTTTCATTTTCGATTCTTTTCCTTCTCGAATATGTCATAGGACACTAACCTACGTTTGTCATCCGAAGGTAAATAAGAACTCCTATTGCGCTCCCAAGCAATATCAAATTTTCCATAAAATTATAATAAACCTAAGGTTTAAACATTAAACATAAAGGAGGTAAGAAATCTGAAAGAGATTAATTTACAATCTCCACTTCAACTTCCATTAGGATTTGTTTACGAACAAAGTGAGTAACTACAAATTCTTATGTCCGCCGGAATTCGCCCTTCAAGCCGTGTACGCTTGCCCTGAGGAATTCGAAGGGAATAGTACTAAAAAGGCTTGAAGTAAGAATAGGCGGAGGGAATAAATTATTCCACTACCTCAGCCTCGACCTCTGGCGTAAAATCAAAGGTTTCAAGGAATTTTTCCTCTATAACTTTAATAATCGAAAGCACATCTCTGGCGCGGGCTCCCCCCAAATTTACAATAAAATTACAGTGTTTTGGAGAAATCATTGCGTTGCCGATTCTATAGCCTGACAAGTCTAACCGCTTAATAAGATAGCCCATGGAAACCTTTCCATACCAATCTCTCTTTATTTTCTCCTCAAGGTCGGGATAAACATTGAGGATTTTTTCCACATGTTCCGGGGTTGCAATATTCTTAAAAACACTGCCGCAGTTGGGAAATTCCAAAGGATGCCGGATCTTACGGTATTCAATGTTATTAAGATAAGTTTGTCTTGCTCGCTGAATAGTTGCCGGATCTGCCTGCTTTAATCTGAAAGTAGCCGCCAGCACTCCCAGTCCGTTTTTCTTAACTAAGGAATTTCGATAAGAAAATTTTAACTCATATCTTTTTAAATTTTTAAATCTTGGCTTTCCATTTTGGGCTTCAAAAACCTCTATATCTTTTATTACATCCTTAATTTCTCCTCCAAATGCTCCTACATTCCCTCGGACTGCAGCTCCCACATTTCCGGGCAATCCTCCTGCCCATTCAAGCCCTACTAAATTATTTTGAAAACCAAATTGTATAACATCATCTAGGATCGTGCCTGCATCCGCATGAATTAAATGAGGCTTTGTAAGTTTTATTGAATTATTATTTGGAAGAAATCGAAGTATTGCTCCATCAAAATAATCGTCCGTAAAGATTAAATTACTTCCCAGTCCAAGAAAAAAAACCTTCTTAACCTGCCTGCCGGCAGGCAGGTCTTTCTGCTTTCTTAGAAATTCGTAGGCGTTTTTTATGTCTTGCTTTCCTTTAACCTCGATTAAAAATCTTGCTTTCCCGCCAATTTTATACCAAAGAATATCGTGAAGTAAAAAATCGGGATATACCTTCATAAATCTGCATCATTTTAGGCTATTTTTGAATAATTATCAAATTCGTGGCCAAAAAAACAGAGGGCTTATTTCTGAAAAATATAGATTAAAACCAGACCGATTGTTGCTAGGCTCACCCACAAGATGGCTTTTGCTATTCCAATGGTCGCCTTCCTGTCTTTCTTATTTTCCCTAATGTAGTCATAAGCAATCCAAGCTGCTGCGGCAGGGCATAATATAGCAACAAAAAATCCTTTTAATAAAGAATAGGGAGCTCCCAGAACTGCCAGGAAAAGAGTATTTGAATCGGTTAATGCCAGGGATATTATTCCAAGCCAAAATAAGGCAGTTGGGGTTAAGAGAAGAACTTCAAGAATCCAAAAAAGCTCGTGGTTTTTCTTCATTGATAACATATTGTTTATGTTGCTGTATCTATTTTTAGTTTAGAGTAAAAGATTTGCGGTTGTCAACTTGATCTTTGCAAAAAAATGCACGAGCGGCTAAAGAGATTTAATCCTCAATTTCTGCCTGGGCGACATGCTCTTCTTCGAGCCTGAAGACCCCCTCATCCAGCCTCTTTTGGTCAAGATAATGGCCGATAAATCCGACTGATCGGGATAAAACAAATAGGGCATTAAAAAATTCTACTTCAACCAGTTTCTTAAGCTCTTCAACTGAATATCCTTCTTTTTCATTTAATATATCGAGCAAGACACAGGCTATTGCTCCGTCCACATTAAGTATCAGATTTCCTTTCTTTCCAACCGTAATTTTTTCAACTTCACGGGCAAAACTTGTGAAGCGAGCTTCAAGCCCTTCCGAATAGGAAATAATTTCGGCGACTCTGGGGTCAGGCATATCGCTCCTGTATTTTCTATGACCTATCCCTGAAATGTAAATTTTCTTACTTGCGAATTCCTCAACGAAAGCAGATGGTGATTTTGCCGAAGTGATACCTACTAACCAATTTTTAGCCGCTTGATTTATCGCCCCGCCGAATCGAGGGCCGATTGTTAAAATTCCCGATGCTAAAGATGAAACCAAATCGCGTCCGGCGCGCGAACTGACAATCGTGTTAACCGCCCCTGAAACATAAGGTCCGTGGTCAACTAAAAGCCTTAAGATAAAATCTACAAATTCCTCAAGCTCGCGCGATTTTATTTTCTTTCCCAGAAATATTGAGGCAACAATATAGGCAAAAGAATGATTTTTTGCAAAATCCAAAAGCTCCTCCCCCAAAACCAATACTTTCCCTTCTTTGTAGCCAGATATGCTTGTTGAAATTAAAGCATGGTTTCGATCATGCATGGATTCTATTATATCTTTTTTCGAAAGCTTATTCACCCCCGAGGTGGGGGCTGCTTTCACCTCGGGGGTGGGCCGAGGAATTTTTTCTATCATCTTAACAAACTCTTTAAAGCTCTCTGCAACTTTAGCTCCCGCTTGTTTTAACGCGTCTCTTTTTGCTTTTGCTGTTTCCTCTGTTGTTTTTGCCATAGCCTTGGCGTGACCAAACTGTGGAGAAGTCGGAAACATTTCGGCAACTGTTCCTGCAATATAGCAAATTATTGGCTTTGTTATTTTTCCTTCATTTAGAAGTTGGGCAATATGATACTCGTCTTTTCCTCCCAGCTCTCCAAAATAAACAATAGCAGAAGTTTGCGGATCGCGTTCGGCAGCCAAAATAGCCTCGGAAGGCGTGACCATGGGAAACCTGTCTCCACCAAAAGAAAGCGAGAAAGACAAAGTTTTTCCTGTATTTGCCAATATATTTATCAATTCATTTGTCATTCCGCCGGATGCCGAAAGTACAGCAATAGAGCCCTGATCAAGAAGTTTCGCCGAAATAATTTGTTTGTAATCAACTCCTCCGACTGCACCAAGTTTAATTTTCGAAGGTACTATAATCCCAACACTTGAAGGTCCGATAATAAAAACGCCTTTCTGTTTGGCATATTCTTTAAGTTCAACTGCATGCTTTTCAGGAGTATTTTCTGCAAAAACAGCGCCTCCCACAAGTGCCGGAAGTTTATTTATGGCCTCAATAGATGATGTTAAGACTCGCCTTCCGGAACTTAAATTAAGGAAAAAAGTTGCCGACAATCTTTTGCTTTCAGGTACTTGGTCAAAAGAAGGAAAAACAGGAATTAAAATTTCCCGCCTTCCAAAAAAATAACGCTCAAATTTTCTTCCTGCCGCAATAATTGCCTTAATACTGGGTTTTTCTTTTTTTGAGAGATAATCAAAATCAAGCATTGAGGCAATTATGGCAGGATAACTCCCGATGGTGATAATATTTGTTTGAGATTTGCGAATTTTATCAATATTTAACATAGATTTAAACCAAAAACCAAAAATAAAATATCAAAACTATAATTTAAAAACTAATAAAGTTTGAAATTTTGGTTTGTGGTTTTGATTTTTGCATTTTGATTTTTTATTTTTCAAGGGCTTTTGAAACTATATCTGTAAGCACTAACTCAGGTCCATACACTTCCCCTTCGATTCCATTTTCCTCCAAAAACTTCCGCATTAGCGCCAGACCTTCATCCTGATGCGGTCCGCCTCTTCTCACAAAAATGCGAACATTCTGTATTTTTAGTTCATCCCTAACATCCCCAAGAGCCCTAACAACCCCACGAAAAGTTATTCGAATATCCGTAAAATTGGCGACTCCTCCTCCAATTATTAAAACTTTGTTTTGCGAATTCGATTTTAAAAGAAGATTTAAAATATTTTTTGTGTAGATTAAGGTCTCTTCCTCGTTTGGATTCCCCGAATATTCTCCGTAATTTGCCAGCTCATGGCCTTTTCCTAAATTGTAAACCTCATCTGCCAATACAATGCTTGCCCCGCCTCCCGACAAGAGCATGAAGATTGAACCCTGCGGGTTTAATACGACTAATTTGAACGATGCCTGGCTCTTTTCTGATAATTTCGAGACATTCTGTTCTTCTTGGGTTAAATCTTTTTTACCATCCTGAAAATCATCCGAGTTCCATTTTTCAACGAAAAATTCCGCAGCCGAATCTACTTCTCCCGCAACATCCAAAAGATGCGGGGTCTTAAAAGATATAACAAGAGGATTAATTTCAAGAAATGAAAAATAATAAATATCAAAAGCCTCAATTAGTTTTTCAATAAATCCTTCTGTCTTAACACCCAGCTCGATTGCAATTTTCTTAGCATCTTCCGCGTCTTGTAAAAGAAGCTCTTGAACTTGGCCTTCAAAACTTTCAACATCAACTCCTCCCTTTTTTGAAAAATACGCAACAATTCCGGAAGAAGTCCTTTCCAGAGCAAAATATCTTTCTTCAGTCTCATCGTGAGGCAAAAATTCTTCAATTAAAAAATATCTGAATCCTTGTTTTTTCAGTTCAGAAATTGCGCTTGAAATATCTTTTGAAGTTTTTAAATCAAGTTTTATCAAGCCTTGCCTGAACCTCTTTTTTACACCCTGGTCAACTTTGACAACATAGCTTTTACCCTGTTTAATTGATTTTCCAATTTTCTGCTCGTCATCTTTTTCCGTATCAAACGGAAATCCCGAATACCCTTCCCCAAGAAATTCCCCTAGAATCTGTTTTGCCCTAAATTCAGAAAGCTTTACTCTCGCCATGTTGTAATTCTACCAGTTTGACCTCTTAAGATAAAGTTTATTGGGTGTGCAGGAATTGAAGAATTTTATCTTTGTCCATGAGGCTTGGCACAATAAGATCAGCTCCCGTTTTTCTAAGTTCTTCCTCGGTGTAAAAACCTGAAGCAACCGCGATTGACTTTATTTTTCCTGCCTTAGCACAAGCAATATCCAAAGGTGTATCCCCGACTATAACTAAGTCTTCCAGTCTTACACTTCTTCCAAGCAAATTTTCCGCTTTTAATCTTGCCATTTCGACAAGCTCAACTCTTTGCTCTACCTGATCTCCAAAAACACCAAAGTCAAAATAATCTTTAATACCTGCCTGTTCAAGCTTTCCCCATGCTATTTCCCCAACATTTCCGGTCAGAAGACCCATCAACACTCTTCTCTCTTTTAGCTTTTCCAGTAAATCCCTGACTCCGGGTAGCGGATGAACTTGCCCCTCGTTTATATGCTTGAAAAAATACTCGATCATAGCTGATATGGCTTGACCACGCTTTTGCGTCACTACATCCTCGGGGACTCCATTTAATACCATCGTTTCCATAATGATCTGGTTATCTATCTTGCCCTCCACATTTATTTCTTTTGGATTCGATACACCATAAACCTTATCGTAAGCATACGAAAAGGCTTCGTGATGGATATTTCTTTTTGGATCTTTGTCTAAAACTGTCCAGTCAATATCAAATAGGGGAATCTTCATGGAATGAAATATTCTCGTGTAACGTAAAATGGAGGCATATTAAATAATTCTTTTACTTTTGCCTTTCCTTGAGAAAATGCAGGAGCAGTATATCCATCACAATACATATTAAACAAAGATTCTTTGCGCAAGCCTTCTGCTTTTGACTTAACATCATTCAGGAGCTCTGATTCCGACCACTTTTCTTTTCCAACATAATATTCTGCGCTAAATAAACCGTGTTGCTTTATTACTTTTGCAATGTATTCAATAAGTTTTTCATCCAAACCTGAATCTTTTAAAATTTCGCGAACTACAATTTCTCCGCCCCAAAATTCATGTCCGGGACATGACGTCTGACTTAAATCCAATGGCCTTTTAATTATTAGAGTTGAAACATTTCCGTTTTCTCTAAAACTTAAGATTTTTCCGCAGTCATGAAGAAGAGCAATAATTACTGCAACATCTTTCCTTTTCATCCCAAAAACATCTTCATCCATCCATTTTGTAAAAAGCTCTTTTGATTCCGGGTTGGTTACGAATTCTCCATCCCGCTCTTTTTTGGCAATATTTGCAGTCTTTACAGAATGCGAGAAAACATCTTCATGGTCATGCCAACCCGTACCGTTTTCAACAACATTTTTTAGCCTTAAAAAAAGGGGGGTTGAGGAAATTTTATTAGCTAAATCATCCAAATTCTGCATTATTAAATTATATCAAAATTATTGGGCGGTGATGCGGCCGGTGAAAGTGGATTTTGCAAGCATCGCCTGAACTATATTGTTGGGAACTTCTTCGTAGTGAGAAGGCTCAACATATGGAATCGCCCGGCCTTGAGACATAGAACGCAGTGTAGTAGCATATCCTGAAAGCTCGGACAATGGAACACTTGCCAGGATTATTCGGACATTTCCCCGCTCTTCAGTCCCCAAAATTTGTGCTCTTTTTGAAGAAAGGTCTCCAATAACAGTACCCATAAATTCTTCAGGAGTTGTTACCTCAACCTTCATAATGGGCTCAAGAAGTTTAAGACCTGCTTTTTTTGCAGCACTCTGAAACGCCATGGATCCTGCAATTTTGAAAGCTATGTCGGATGAATCAACATCATGATATGTTCCATCGTAAAGCGTGACTTTCAAATCCGTAACAGGATACCCCAGAAGCACACCTTTCTCAAGTGTTTCTCTCACCCCTTTTTCAACTGACGGGATAAATTCGGAAGGTATTGATCCTCCTTTAATTGCATTCACGAATTCAAAGCCCTCACCACGGCCGAGCGGCGCGATTCTCAGAAAACAGTGTCCGTATTGTCCGCGCCCTCCCGTTTGCCTTATGTATTTACCTTCAGCTTGAGCCGCTTGGGATATAGTTTCTTTATACGCCACTTGAGGTGCTCCAACATTTGCTTGAACCCCAAACTCCCTTTTCATTGTCTCAACTTTTACTTCAAGCTGAAGCTCTCCAACACCGGAAATTATTGTTTGTCCTGTCTCGTGATCCATCTTAACTGAAAATGTAGGGTCTTCGTCCATCAGTTTCTTGAGAGCCAAACCGAGTTTTTCCTGATCAGACTTTGTTTTTGGCTCAATTGCCAAAGAAATAACAGGCTCGGGAAATGAAATCTTTTCAAGAATTATCGGCTTTGATTCATCACACAAAGTATCTCCTGTTGAGGTATCTTTCAAACCTACAACAGCCACGATTTCACCAGAATAGGCTTCTTTAATCTCTTCTCTCTGGTTCGCATGCATCAGAAGAAGCCTTCCCGCTCTCTCTCTTATATCTTTCGTGCTGTTATAGGCATAAGATCCGGAATTAATTTGTCCCGAATACACTCGAACATAAGTGATCTTTCCAACATGAGGATCAATTTGGACTTTAAAAGCAAAACC
The DNA here is from genome assembly GCA_001782675.1 of Candidatus Levybacteria bacterium RIFCSPLOWO2_12_FULL_39_17. Taxonomy (GTDB): domain Bacteria; phylum Patescibacteriota; class Microgenomatia; order Levybacterales; family GWA1-39-11; genus GWA1-39-11. The sequence continues at coordinate 17,926 of MFPJ01000005.1, read as the reverse complement.
CGTAAACGATTCTTCGGGGACAAGTTTTCTTACTTCCTCGGCTCCGGTTTTTGGGTTTATTCCTTTAACCTCGTCTAAATCAACCGGCGATGGAAGATAATCAACAACCGCGTCCAAAAGAGGCTGAACACCTTTGTTGCGAAGAGATGAACCTGCAAAAATAGGAACAACTTTATAGGCAATGACTGCGGCGCGAAGCGCTTTCTTTAATTCCTCGTCTGGAATTGCCTCCCCCTTAAGATATTTATCAAGCAAAACATCGTCCGTTTCCGCAATTTTCTCAATTAATTGCTCTCTATACTTTTTAATTGTTTCTTCCATTCCTGCAGGAATTTCATCTCTAACATCAAATTTTGCTCCTAACTCTTCCCCGGACCAAATATAACTTTTTTGCTCGAGGATTTGATAAATTCCGCGAAAATCCTGCTCGCTCCCAATTGGAAACCCTAAAACAATAGGATTTGCTCCGAGTTTGTTTATAATTGACTGAATTGTTTTTTCAAAATCTGCCCCGAGTTTATCCATTTTGTTAATAAAACAAATTCTGGGGACATTGTATTTATCAGCTTGTCTCCAAACAGTCTCCGATTGAGACTGAACTCCTTCCTCGGCATCAAGGACCGTTACTGCCCCATCCAAAACACGAAGAGATCTTTCAACTTCGGCCGTAAAATCAACATGTCCGGGAGTATCGATAATATTTATTCTGTGGTCGCCCCAAAAAGTGGTTGTGGCAGCCGAAACTATTGTAATTCCCCGTTCTCTCTCTTGATCCATCCAATCCATGACAGCAGCTCCCTCGTGAACCTCACCAATCTTGTAGGATTTTCCGGTGTAGTAAAGAATTCGCTCGGTTGTCGTGGTTTTCCCCGCGTCAATATGCGCGATAATTCCGATATTGCGAATCTTGTCCAATGGTACATTTCTTGAAATTGTATCTGCCATAATAATAAAAAAAATCGAAATTCGAAGCTCGAAATTCGAAACCTTAGACATTTTACCAAAAATGCAAGAGAGGTGCAATTGTATTTGTCGATATTTTTTTATACTCGCCATGCTATAATTGCTTCTATGCATGAATTGAGGCTGAAAAATCTGCAAAATTTATTGAAATCTAAAAAAATCGAGGGGTTTCTTGTGTCGTCGGTTCCGAATATTCTTTATTTAACAGGCGTTGACTATTTTACTCCTGAAGAAAGATACGCATATATGTTTATCACAAATCGAACCGCATATCTTTTTACAGATAGAAGATATATTGAAGTAGTAAAAAACATAGTTCCGAAAGGAGTTAAAACTTTATTACATACCGAACTATTCAAAATAATAAAAAATTCTAATGTAAAAAGTATCGGATTTGAGCAAAATTTAACTTTTGCCGAATATATTAGGTTCAAAAAAGAGACATCATTAAATTATTATTTAACCGATTGGTTAATTGAAAAATTACGCTCAGTCAAAGATTCGCAAGAAATAAAAAATATTCGCCCCGCATGTAAATTGACAGACAAAACTTATTCTCATGTTCTTAAGAATATGAGAATAGATATAACAGAGAAAGAAATCGCCTGGAGGATTGACAAATTTATAAAAGAAAATGGTGGCGAGCTATCTTTCGATACCATTGTTGCATTCGGGGCAAATGCAGCAATTCCACATCATAAAACTTCAAACAAAAAATTAAGCAAAGATGACCAATTTGTCCTTTTAGATTTCGGCGCGAAAGTGAATGGCTATTGCTCTGACATGACGCGAACATTACTCGCGAAAAACGCGAAAAGCAAAGCTCACAAAATATACGAAACAGTCAGTACAGCTCAACAGAAAGTAATCGACTATATCAACACCTCGAATGGTGGCAGGCTGAGTTTACGAAGCCATGACTCCTTCGAGGTGGTAAGAGTTGCAAATAAGCATATTGTTTCAAAAGGGTTCGACCCTATATCTCACGGCCTGGGGCATGGGATTGGAATTGAAATACACGAAGAACCACGGCTATCACCTAAATCGAAAGATAAACTTGTTGAAGGAAATGTTTTTACAATAGAACCGGGGATTTACATTCCAGGTTTTGGCGGCGTTCGCATCGAAGATGATTTCTTGCTAACCAAAAATGGCCTCGAACAACTCACAAGCTCACCAAAACAAATAATCGAAGTTTAAATCCTTAGGCTCCTAGACACCTGGGAGGTGGATTAGCTTGACACCTGCTCTTTTTAAGCCAAAGACTATATTGAAATTTATTGGCTCTTAAACTAAAATCATATAAAATGAAAGCGGCTGTTATTTTTGGAGTAATAGTTTTATTAGGTTTTTTAGGGATTTACATTATGACAAACCAAAATAAACAAGAAGGACAAACAGCAGGAAATTTTTTGACACCAACACCAAATCCTACTATTGCACTGGATCAGCCGACTCGGCAACCGACCCTTTCCGAAAAAGATCGAGTTTCGGCAAATAAAGCCGCGATCAAAACCGAAAAAGGCGATATTGAAATAAAGTTATATCCCGAAGATGCTCCAAAAACAGTTATGAATTTTGCGACTCTTGCAAAACGAGGATATTACAATAATCTTACTTTCCATAGGATGGAACCCGGGTTTGTTATTCAGGGGGGAGATCCAAATGGAAATGGTACAGGTGGAAAATCAATTTATGGTTTTACATTTGAAGATGAATTAAATCCTGAAACAGAAAGTTATAAAGAGGGTTATGTTGAAGGGGTTGTTGCAATGGCAAACCGCGGGCCAAACACCAACGGCAGTCAATTTTTCATCATGCTTGCCGATAATCCTCTCCCCCACAATTACACCATTTTTGGGAAAGTCACTAATGGCATGGAAATAGTAAAACAAATTGCAGCCGGCGACAAAATGATAAAAATTGAAGTCGAATAACTTCAATTTAAAATCCAAATCATAAATCTCAAGTTCCAAATAATACTTAAGCTCCAATATTTAATTATTAAAATTTATAATTTCTATTTTATTTGTTGTTTGATGCTTGGTTCTTCGTGCTTAATTTTTATTTATGAGACTTCCTCAAGAATTACGACTTCTGAATTTTTTACTTCTTTTTTAAATCTTTCTTCTGCTTCTTTGTATTTATCCTCAAGAATTCTTTTGTAATGCATGGGAATTGTAATTTTGGCCTTGATCGCGTTGGCGGCATCAATTGTTTCCTCGACTCCCATTGTATAAGTCCCGCCCATGGGAAGCATGGCAATATCAAGATTTTTCGAACTTAAAGTTTTCATTTCCGGAATAAAATCCGTATCTCCGGCATGGTATATTTTTTGATTATTGACAAATAAAATGTAGCCTACCCAATTGTTTGATTTGGGATGAAAGTTTAATCGATCTTCGCGAATATTATATGCGGGGATTGTCTCAAATTTTGTTCCTTTGACATCATATGAATTGTTTGGCGCAACCGGAAATTTACTTTCGTCCTTAATTTTGAGAGTCGACAGAGAATCCGGAGTGGCAACAACTATAGTGTTGTCTTTTAAAATCGAATTTATATCTCCTTGTGACAAATGATCATAGTGAGCGTGAGTTACGAATATTAAATCTGCCTTATCCGAATTGTCTGAAGGGAGTTCGAACGGATCAATAAAATATATTCGATTGCCATTTAAACTGTCGGTTATTGCAAAACTCGCATGCCCAAACCATGTCACATTTTCCATTCCCACTAATATAGCACAAATTGTTTAAAAATTTAGGAAAAGAAGGGTAAGAAGTCAAAAAATTAAAATAATTTCTGGTATAATTTGCGGGAATGAAGACAAATAAGAATATTCTAAACAAAGTTCCCTTGGATGAGGCAGTTGAACTTTTAAAGAAACTGGTTTCAATAAAAACTGTTAATCCTCCCGGAAAGGAAATTGTTCTCAAACCAATAATTGTAGAGGCGGCAAAAAAAATAGACGGAAAACTTGAAATAGTTCAGGGAGCAAAAGGAAGAGCGAATTTTATTATAAAAATTGGAGAAGGATTTCCTTCGATTGGTTTTTTCCCCCACCTGGATACTGTTCCTGCGGGAGACGGATGGAAAACAGATCCGTTTAAACCGGTAATCAAAGGGGGGAAACTATACGCTCGAGGTTCTGTTGATAGCAAAGGAAATTATGCATCTTCATGGGCCGCAATAAGAACATTTCTTGACCGGAATAAAAAATTTAAGGGGACTATTTATCTTGTCGGTTTCGCTGATGAAGAAACCGGATCAGATTTGGGGAGCCATTACCTTTTGAAAAAAGGATTCAGGGTGGATTATGCAATTGTCCCTGACGGAGGTTTTATTGATAAAATCATAACTGGTGAAAAAGGGGTCATTCGTCTTAGATTTAAAAGCTTTGGTAAGCAAGCTCATGGATCTGCACCAGAAAGAGGAATTAATGCTGTTGAAAATCTAATTAAAGCTCTTCACAAATTTACTGAAATAAGATTTGAGGAATTATCTTTTCATGAAGCATTTGATGGTATTACTAAAAACATTGGAACCATAAAGGGAGGTCATGCTGTAAATATAGTTCCCGCATATGCGGAAGCGGAAATTGACATTAGGATTCCTTTGGGCGTAACGAAAAAACAAATTCTTGATCTGATTAAAAAAGCGATGAAAGAATTAACTTTGGAACAAAAGAAAAAAGGTGTAAAAATTGAGATTGAAGAAACTCTTTCGCTTGATCCTCATTTAACCGAATCGGATTCTATTTTAATTAAAGCTTTTATGGATTCATCAAGAGAACTTGGCTTAAAAATGAGATCCGGAACTATGGGTGGAATCACAGACGCAAAGCCCTTGTCCTTTGCTGAAATCGAAACGCTTGTCCACTCCCTTGATGATGGTTCTCATAGCGCCCACAATGCAAATGAATATGTAAAACTTGAAAACATCCGAATCGCCGCCGCCCTCTATTGCTTAACCCTCGAAAGAATTTTAGAAAAGAAACAAGAAAATCATTGACAATTATAGCTCTAGCTCTTTATACTGAATCTAGTCTAATGATCTGAATCATTAGACTAGGCACGATGGCACAGGTTTCAAGAAGATATTTACCAAAAGACACACAGAAAAAATTGTTCGACTTGTTTTTCAAAGCACTCGCTAATATCAGAAATCCTTCGGATATCGAGAAATTTTTATTCAGCCTCCTTGGGCCAACTGAAAAAACAATGCTCGCCAAAAGACTTGGAATCGCTCTGCTTTTAGCCAAAGGCTATAACTATGAAACCATAAAAGACGTTCTTAAAGTATCTCAAGAGACTATTGCTCGCGTGAATGGCGTTCTCAACTACCGAAGCGAAGGGTACGAGATGGTTGTCAAAAGAGTAATTAGAGATGAGGAGCTCGGAGCATTTCTTAAAGATATGATTAAGGAGGTTGCATCATCATTTTCTTATTCAGCTTATAGAAAATGGCCGGGACTCGAACCACCAAAACCCCCAAAACATCCATTAGGAGGAAGTAGAAAATGAATCTAGTCTAATAGTCTGAATCATTAGACTAAGCACGAAATTATTCTTTATTATTTAACTACTCTGCTGTGGAGAAAGACAAATCTAGGTTTGCGTGCCCCAACCACCTTATATTTTCCACAGAAGTAATATACAGTAAAACAGTAAAGCAGTGCAACAGTAAATCAGTGATCAGTAAATCTGAGGAAGTAGTAAAAGGAACAGTAAATAGTGCTACCAGCGGAAGCGGGCAAGGGCTTTGTTGACTTCTATAATGTTAACCTGTGTCTCCCAACATAAAAACTTTTCTGAGTATCCAGGGGCCATCTACTCTTGGGGCGTAATACAGAGAAAAAGAATTTAATGTTAATTGAAAATTTATTCCTTCTTTCAATAACTTCTCCCAGACGTCTTCAGATGGCTTACCCTCTCCTATAGTTACATGGGGAGTAAAGCTACCCAGTTCAAATTTGTTGCTTCCTCTATCTTCAGTCATTCCGCTTAAAACTCCTACAATATTTCTATGTAAATCAGCGATATGTGGAGATGTTGAGTCTGTAACAGAAATATACACAAGACTTCTCTTTCTCCCAAAACGATTAATACCACTAAGTTCTATGGGAAAAGCTGTTGCCCTATCTGCAGCTTCATTAAGCTTTTGCACCAATCCCTCAAATGGCACTGTTGGGTTAAAGGGCGATTTTAGCGTAAGATGAGGTCCCACCGGTTTAATTTTCGCAGGAATGCGTAAATTATATTTATTTCGAATTTCCTCTATTCTTCTATTAATTTCTGGTGGGAAAACTGATACTACTATATAAGAAGGTGAATATAATCCTCTTTCTTTTGATTCGGCTCTAGCAACGGTCATGAATCAGACAGATTATAAATCCTGAATTAAAAAGAAGCAATAGGAGTTACCACCTAAAGTGGGCGAAGGCTTTGTTGGCTTCTGCCATTCGGTGCGCAATATCCCTTTTCTTTATTGCCTCGCCCAAGTTTTGTGAGGCGTCCAAGAGCTCCGCTGCTAATTTTTGAGAAAAAGTTTTATATTCTGCGTTTGACCTTTTTGAGGTTGCCTCAAGAATCCAGCGGATCGCAAGGGCTGTCCTTCTTGCCCCTCTCACTTCTGAAGGCACTTGATAAGCTGCCCCTCCAATTCTTCTGGCTTTAACTTCCTGCCTTGGCCCTATTGTTTCAATAGCTTTTTCAAACAAAGAAACAGGATTATGACCCTGCTGCTTGAGCAAATCAAAGGCAGAATAAACTACTTTTTGCGCAACAGTTTTTTTGCCGTTATGCATAAGCCTGTTTATAAATTTTGCAACCAGAATATTCCCATAAATAGGGTCCGGCTGAATTTCTCTCTTTTTTGTAATGTTTTTTTTACCTCTAGCCATTATGCTTCTCCTCCTTGACGCTTAGTTCCGTATTTGCTTCTTGAAGTTTTTCGGTTTTCAACGCCTGCCAGATCGAATTTTCCTCGAACCAAATGATATTTAACACCCGGTAAATCCTTAACCCTTCCGCCACGAACCAAAACTATCCCGTGCTCTGCCAGATTGTGACCCACTCCCTGAATGTAAGCAGTTACCTCTTCTCTATTTGAAAGCTTGATCCTTGCGACCTTGCGAAGTGCGGAGTTAGGCTTTTTTGGTGTCATTGTTCGCACTAAAGTAACTACCCCGCGTTTTTGTGGGGAAGGAACTTGAGTGTATTTTCGAATCTTTGCATTAAAAACCGAAAGCAAAGCCGTTGCTTTAACTTTCTTTGTTTTTGTTTTTCTTCCTTTTTTTATTAATTGATTAAGTGTTGGCATAAAACAAAGGTATTTTACTATATTGAAGGTGTCCTTGCAAAGCAATTTTTATTGCGAAGGACTGTTTAAAGAAAGCTCGCCTTCTATAAATTCTTCGCGAACTGGAATAAGCCTTCCCACAATAACATTTTCTTTAAGACCAATCAGGTTATCAACTCTTCCTTCCAGGGAAGCATCTGTTAAGACCTGGGTTGTCTCCTGAAATGAGGCTGCCGAGAGCCATGAATCCGTAACCAATGACGCCTTTGTAACTCCAAGAATTATTTCACGGGCAGATGCAGGCTCTCCACCTTCGGAGATGACCGATGCGTTTTCCTCTTCAAACCTAAGCTTAGAAACCAGATCTCCCGGCATAAGCGTTGTGTCTCCGGGAGTCTCAATCATAACTTTATCAGACATTTTTCTTATTATTGTCTCAAAATGCTTGTAATGAATGCTAATTCCTTGGGACTCATAAACGCTTTGAATTTGAGAAATAAGATAGTGCTGTGCAGATTTCAAACCTGAAATCTTTAAGACATCCCGCGGATCAAGATATCCTTCACAAAGCTGAGTTCCGGCCGTAACTGCTTGTCCCTCCTGAACAAGAAGAGTTGAAGTTAATGGAACAAAGTATTCTCTTTCCTCAACAGGCTTTACCTTTGTGTTTCTAATTCTAATAATGTACCCGTCTTCAACTTTATTTACCTGAGTCTTCCCGGAAATTTCAGCAACAGGCGCCAGAACCTTTGGCCTTCTGACTTCAAACAACTCTTCTACTCTTGGTAAACCTTGAGTAACATCAGACATTACAACTCCCCCAAAATGCCTTACTCTCATTGTAAGCTGAGTCCCGGGCTCACCAATTGATTGAGCAGCAATAACCCCAACAGGAGTACCGGTATCTGCAAGTTTGTAGGTTGACAAATCCCAGCCATAACAATTGGCACAAATTCCATACCTTAGCTTACAGAAAAGAGGAGATCTAACATGTATTTCATTAATGGTTTCGTCTTTAATAATTTCAGGCAACTTATTGTAATCAATTTCGCTTGCACGCTTGACTATTGTTTTCCTATTCTTTTTGCTTACCACATCTTTTAAAACAACTCGTCCAAGAAGCATGCTTGTCATATATGTTTCATCCGCTCTTTTCTCCATGCTAACCGTAATACCTTCCTCGACATTACAATCCTTTTCCCGAATTATTACATCGTGGGCAACATCAACAAGCCTGCGGGTTAAATAACCTGCATCGGCGGTTTTTAAGGCTGAATCCGTCAGTCCTTTTCTTGATCCACGGGCAGAGTTTACATATTCAAATATTGAAAGCCCCTCACGGAAATTAGATTTAATGGGAAGCTCAACAATCCGTCCCATAGGATCATAGATTAATCCTCTCATTGCCGCCAGCTGCTTAATTTGATCTTTTCCGGCCCGGGCACCTCCCGACTCGGCAATAATTCTTATAATATCATTTTTATCAAACAGTTCCCAAGTCAGATTTGCCATATTATCGGTTGCTTCAAGCCAAACATTGTTTGATAGCCTTCTCTGCTCATTTTGCGTGATTAATCCGTTTTGATACTCTTCTTCAATTTCCTTAATTTTACCTTCAGCTTCCTCAATCAGCTTTTCCTTATTCGGAAGCCTCTTTAAGTCAAAAGTGGACACGGAAATTCCTGACATTGTGGAAGCCAGAAATCCGATTTCTTTTAGATTGTCTATTAGATCCGCGACTTCCAAGTCATCGCATGTAACCATTGCGCGGGTTACGATTTGTTTAATTGTTGAAGCTTTTATTTCGGAATTTATGAAGCCGAGCTCGGCTGGCAATCTTTCATTGAACATAATTCTCCCAATAGATGTCTCAAGAATATCTCCTTTGATTCTAGCCTTGATTGGCTCTCTTAGCGCGATTTTCTTTAAAGAAAATGCCAGATGCGCTTCTTTCTCATCGGAGAATATTGGCAAATTTTTCTTCCTTAATCTTTCGTCAATGGATGTAAGGTAAAATGCACCCAGGGCCATCTCTTTGTTTGGAAGAGTAATAGGGGACCCGTCCGCGGGCTTAAGAAGATTATGAGCAGGCATCATCAACTTCATTGCCTCTTCTTGTGCTTTGCTTGATAAAGGTATATGAATTGCCATTTGGTCTCCGTCAAAGTCGGCATTGTAACCGGCGCAGACACAGGGATGAATTTTAATTGCTGAACCTTCTATCAGGACAGGATAGAACGCCTGAATACCAAGCTTATGAAGAGTCGGGGCACGATTGAGAAGAACCGGATGATTTTTTGTTATTTCTTCTAAAATATCAAAGATTTCAGAGGATCTTTTTTCAATAAATCTCTTGGCAGCTTTTACATTCGGAGTAGTCAAGCCACGGGCAATAACCTCTCTGATAACAAACGGCTTGAATAATTCAAGCGCCATTTCTTTTGGAAGTCCACACTGATTAAGCCTCAATTCAGGGCCCACTATAATGACCGAGCGTCCCGAATAATCAACCCTTTTACCCAAAAGGTTCTTTCTGAATCTTCCTTGTTTCCCCCGAAGAATATCCGATAAGGATTTGAACTGTTTCTGAGTTTGAGAGGTTCTGATTGATGTATCAATAAGATAATCGACTGATTCCTGAAGCATTCTTTTCTCATTTCTTAATATTATCTCCGGTGCCCCTAAAGATATTAAATGTTTTAATCTGTTATTTCTATTAATTACGCGTCTATATAAATCATTAAGATCTGAAGTCGCAAACCGTCCTCCGTTTAGCTGAACCATAGGCCTAAGATCAGGCGGAAGTACGGGAAGAATCTGCAGGACTAAAGAGACAGGTTTAGAACCGGCTCTATTCATGGATTCAACTAAATGCTGACGTTTAAGTAGCTTTAGTTGTTTCTGGCCGCTGGATTTTTGAACTTCCTCCCTCAACTCTCCTATAAGTTTCGCAAGATCCAATAATTCAATTGCGTGAAGCACTGCGGAAGCTCCGGTTTCAACTTCAAAAAACATTGGCATCTCATATTCAATTAACCTTACATATTCTTCTTCGGATAAAACATCCCACAGCCTAAGGCTTTTTATTATGTCATTAACACGAGTGAAGATTTCCTCTGTTCTTGTAATCTCTGTTTCGAGCCTTTTTTCAAGAGTAATTCTTCTCTGCCTAAAACTTACATCTGTCTCCTCAAGCACCAATTCTTTCTGTTCTTTTTTAAGAGTTTTCTTTACTTCTTTTATCCTGCTTTTTTCTTCTTTTCCAAACTGTTTTGCCTCATCTTCCGCCTGCTGTTTTAGCTTCTTAATTCTTTCCTCTTTTATATCGGCAAGAATTTTTTGAGCCTCTTTTCTTTTGTCCTCATCAATTTTAGTAACAAGATAAGAAGCAAAATAGATAACGGATTCAAGATCTTTTTGCGGTATATCCAAAAGAACAGAAAGCTTGGATGGGCTCCCTTTTGAGAACCAAATATGAACCACAGGAGAAGCAAGAGAAATATGACCCATTCTCTCTCGTCTAACACGAGAGTAGGTCACCTCAACTCCACATCTGTCACAAACTATTCCCTTGTATCTGATCCTTTTGTATTTTCCACAATAACATTCAAAGTCACGGGTTGGTCCAAAGATTCTTTCATCAAAAAGTCCATCCTTTTCCGGTCTATAAGTCCTGTAATTGATTGTTTCAGGCTTTACTACCTCACCATAAGAGAACTGCTTAATGTCATCTGGGTTTGCAATTAACACACGGAGACCTTTAAAGTCTGCAATATTTATTGGGTCAAATTTTCTTTCTTTATTCCTTTTTGGTTCCATATTTTTTACTTTCCTTGAACTTTTCCTGCGGGAATTTCCTCGCTTCCTCCTAACGCCTTAACATCCTCTGCTGAACTTACTTCTATTCCCTCAAGAGTTTTCTGCAATTCCTTTGCTTCCTCCCTAACTTCTTCGCCTGCTTCTTCTTTTGCTTCCTCAACTACGGCTTGCAGAGGGACAATATTAAGTCCCAAGCTCTGCAGCTCCCGTATCAATACCTTAAAGGATTCAGGAACTTTTGGCGTTGGGATATCAACAGATTTAATAATCGCTTCAAAAGCCTTGGCCCTACCCGAAACATCATCTGATTTTATTGTCAGCATTTCCTGAAGAGTGTAGGCTGCTCTATGCGCCTCAAGCGCCCAGACTTCCATTTCCCCAAGTCTTTGTCCACCCATCTGGGCCTTTCCTCCCAAGGGCTGCTGGGTCACAAGAGAATATGGCCCGGTTGAGCGGGCATGCGCTTTGTCTTCAACCATATGTATAAGCTTCATAACATATCCTATTCCGACAACTACATCATTTTCATACGGTTCGCCTGTCCTTGCATCATAAAGCTTCATTTTTCCATTTGCCGGCAGTTCCGCTTTCCGCATGAGCTCTAAATATCGATCCTCATTCATCTTCTCAAATACCGGCAGTGCAATTTTTATTCCAAGTTTTTTTGCTGCGAGTCCAAGATGCGCCTCAAGAAGCTGTCCAAGATTCATTCGTCCTAAGACCGAGATGGGAGAGATAATAATGTCAACAGGAGTACCATTCTCAAGGTATGGCATATCGGATTCGGGTACTATTTTTGAAATTACACCTTTATTTCCGTGTCTTCCTGCAAGTTTATCTCCTACTACAACATGTCTCATTTGAGCCACCTCAATTTGAATTTTTTTAATAGTTCCGGGCTCGAGTTCATCTCCTTTGAATCTGTCTAAAATCTGAACATTTGTTACTATTCCGTGTTCGCCGTGGGGCATCCTTAATGATGTATCTCTAACTTCACGAGCTTTTTCTCCAAAAATTGCCCGGAGCAATCTTTCTTCAGCCGTTAATTCGGTCTCGCCTTTTGGCGCGATTTTCCCGACAAGAATGTCTCCGGGTTTGACTTCGGATCCTACAACAACAATCCCTTCCTCATCAAGGTTTGAAAGATCCTCTTCTGCCACATTTGGAATATCGCGCGTTGTTTCTTCCGGTCCAAGCTTGGTATCAACAACTGTTGCCTCATATTTTTCAATATGCACAGAGGTTAAAGAATCATCTTTAACAAGTTTATCTGAGATAACTATTGCGTCTTCATATCCAAGACCGTCAAAAGAAGCATATGCAATCACCAGATTCTTTCCAAGAGCAAGCTCTCCCTGCTCCGATGCCGGACCGTCAATTATTATATCTCCGCGCGCCACTTTTTGACCTACAAACACCAGGGGTTTTTGGTTAAAGAATGTATTCTGAGCGGTTCTCTTGAATTTATCTATGTAAAATGTTGCTTCTTGTTTTCTGCCGCGACCGCGAAGAACCACCTTATTTGCGTCAACATATGAAACTTTCCCGTCAAAAGGCGCCGTTATCACTCTGCTCATAGCCCGGCTCACAGTCCCTTCCATTCCTGTTCCTATAATGGGACTTTCGTTTTTAACAAGCGGGACTGCCTGACACTGCATGTGAGTACCCATTAGGGCGCGGTTTGCTTCGTCATGATCAATAAAGGGAATCAAGGCAGCAGAAGTTCCAACCACCTGTCTTGGGATTACATCAATGAACTCTATTTTTTCCTTTTCAACCTCAAGATATTCACTATTGTATCTTGCAGGCAAAAGGTCGGCTGCAATATATCCATCTTTATCAATCCTGATGTCAGCATGGGTTATATAATGTTCCATTTCCTCTGCTGCGTCCATATAAACAATTTCATCTTTCACCTTAAGTTTTGTTTTTCTTCCTTGCTTTTCCTGTACGACCTTTTTATATGGGGCCTCCAAAAACCCGTAATCATTTACTTTTGTGTAAAGCGCAAGATATGTAACCAAACCAATGTTTGGGCCTTCAGGAGATCTGACAGGACAAATCCTTGAATATTGGGAAGAATTTATATCGCGGATAGAAAATGATGCTCTTTCTCTTGATATTCCGCCGGTTCCCATAACCGTTAACCGTCTGATGTTGTCAATTTCCGACAAGGGATTTGTCTGATCAAGAATAGCCGATAACTGTGATGTTCTGAAAAATTCATTGATTGCGGCAATTATTGGGTGGGCATTGATAAAGTGGGAAGGAGAATATTCCTCCTCTGTTGAGGCCAAGCTCATTTTTTCCTTAACAATTCGCTCGAGTCGTAGCGCGCCCAAGCGAAAAGCCGTTGTTTGAACAAGCTCTCCAACTGATCTTATGCGTCTATTCGCAAGATGGTCAATATCGTCAATTTTTCCTTTCCCATTTGTGAGCTTAATTAAATAAGAAATTATTCCGATAATGTCATTAATGGTCAGAGTATATGCTTCTTGAGGAGTAAAATTCGCAAGTCCGGCAAGCTTTTTGTTGACCTTGTATCTTCCTACTCTGGATAAATCATATCTTCTCCTGTCAAAGAATGAATCTCTGAAATTTTGCCTGATGGTGTCAATAACAATGGGTTCTCCCGGATTCATTTTCTTAAATATTTCAATTAACGCATCTGTCCCTCCTTTTGCGCCATCCTTTTCCAAAGTATTTTTAATAAAGACCTCTGCGCCTTCAACACCTTTGAATTTTTCGTAGATTTCGTCATTACCCTCAATACCAAGGGCTTTCAGGAAAACTGTGGCTAAGAACTTCTTTCTTCGGTCAATACGCACCACTACCATATCTGTTCTTGTTGTGGAAAATTCAAGCCAGGAACCGTGGACGGGCCTCATTTCAGCAGTGTATAAAGTTTTTCCAACAATAGGATCTTCTCCTGCTGTGAAAAATACTCCGGGCGACCTCACAATTTGACTGACAATTACTCGCTCAATTCCGTTTACAATAAATGTTCCGCGGTCTGTCATCTTTGGAATTTCTCCTAAGAACACATTCTGGCCAAAAGTTTTACCTGTTTTTTTATTTATCAAAGCTGCCTCAACGCTTAGGGGGGAAAAATAGGTTAGACCCTTACTGATAGCAGTGGTCTCAGTAATTTTAGGCTCACCAAGCTTATATTCACCTAAGGAAAGTTCCCAATTTTTTCCTGTAAAATCTTCTATTGGGGAAATTTCATCAAGTACTTCCTTAATTCCTTCCTCAATAAACCATTTATAGGATTGTTTTTGAATAGTTAATAGGTCAAGCTCGGGGAGCACTTTTTCTATTTTTCCCCAATATTGTCGGACACTAGATTGCTTACTCATCAGAAATAAATTCTAAGAAGAATTTTATGCAAAAAAAAATATAGAAGGTATTCCTACCCCCTTATTCTTTTAGGTTTGATAATTTATATATCAAAAGCGCTCATTTGTCAACACCCAATACTTTTCTTTTATTTGAGGTATTTCTTGATGTTTGCATTGTGTTCTTCCATTGTCTTTGCAAGATGAATCTTGCCGGCAGAATCATGAAGATAATATAAATAAGGTGTGCTGGCAGGGTTGAGCGCTGCTCGGATTGCTTCAAGACCCGGGTTGGAGATTGGCCCGGGAGGAAGACCGGGATTAAGATATGTGTTGTAGGAAGAATCCACGCCGTTATAATCGCTTGGCAAGATGGGAGACCACCATTTTTTAGTAAGATTATTATAGCCTTTTGCATACTGTATTGTAGCGTCAACCTGCAGTGCCATTCCCATCTTAAGCCTCTTATCAATAATGCCTGAAATAATAGGTTTTTCCTCATCCGTTATTGCTTCCCTTTCAATAAGCGAAGCAATTATAAGCACTCTTTTTTGAAGTTGTGGATCATTAAGCTCTGAACCCACCATATTAATCTTCTTATCAAAATTATTTTTCATCATGGCAATCACCATTTCAACATCCGCATCTTTTGGTACAAGATATGTGTCGGGAAAAAGATAACCTTCATTTTCATTCAATCTCTCCCGCCAAGATTCCCTGTATGAAGGGATATTTTCTTTCAACAAATCGGCTATCTCATGCGCTCTTATTCCTTCAGGAAAAGTTACCCAACGATCAAGGGTTCCGTGATTGAGCGCGTCTACTATCTCTTTAAGGCTCATTGAGGGTGACAACCTATAATCTCCTGCTTGAATTTTCCTGTCTTGCCCATAAAGTTTTATATAAAGAAAAAAAACAACAGGATCTCGCAATAGCCCCTCCTTTCTGAGTTTATTTCCGATTTCTCTTATCGAGGCCCCTTTTTCGATTACAAAAATTTTATTGTTTTTGTCCTGAGGATTTACCGCTTGGTTACCGTATTGCCAATACCCAAAAGATGATAGAACTATAATTATTGTTAAAACAAAAACTACAATTAATTTTCGCATAGAGTAAGGCATATTTTATCACAAAGTGACAAATAGTTAGTTAAGTTTCCCAATTTCAAACATAGGAAAAAGATCGCAGGTTTGAATTGCTTCTTTTAACCTATATTCACTCTCGCTGTAAAATGAGAGTATTTCATCTCTTTTTTTTACTTTGTCATCAAGTCTTTTGTATAAAAAAATTCCCGCGCGGTGATCCTGGGGAGCCCCAAGGATTTTTGCAATAACTGTAAGATTTTTTGTTATTATCCTGGAAATCCTGCCCGGGAATTCCGAATAAACCGTATATGAATATCTCCCGGGCTTAAGATCCGAAGATTTAATATTTGAATTTCCCTGCTGTGCATCAATTATTTCCCGGAATTTCAATAAGGCCTTCCCGCTTGTAAGAATATCTTCAGCCCAGTCCTTTGTATTTTTATATTTCTTTTCAAACTCATCTTTTATCTTTTTAGGGGAATCATGAAGACAAAGTTCAAGCAATTTGGATGACAATTCAAGCGATAACTCTTCCAGGGGCAGCGGCCTGTCGGGTTTTTGCTCCAAAACTTTTAAAGAATCTTTTGCCTCAAGAAGAGGACCAATCCCTCGTCCTGCCGGTTCCTCAATTTTATGAATCAAAGTGTCAACCTTTACGCTAAATTTATCTCCTAGGTAATCGAATTTCCTTTTGAGAACATGCGCGTCCTCAATACGGTGAATCTTAACATTTCTTCCATATGGCAAATCTATTACTACATGCGTTGAACCAAAAGCAATTTTTTTTGCCATCACGGATACGACAATCTTATCATAACTTTCAAAAAGCAAAGGTTCCTCTATCTTAATAATTTCATCATCGGCGGGAGCAATTTTAAAGCTTCCTCCCCAGACTATGCATGCGTTTGTTTTCTTAACAATTTTATAGATCTCGTCTTTGGTGAAAGTGACATCTGCTAAAACCTCCATAGCATCTGCCGTCCCTGCCGGAGTGGTTATGGCGCGCGAGGAACTTTTTGGAATTTTAAAGCCACATGCAGCCACAATCGGAACCACAATTAGAGTTGTTCGGGTTCCCGGAACTCCGCCGATTGAGTGTTTATCTGCTACAAGGCCCGAGAAGCTTAGCTTTTCACCCGTCTCAACCATCGCCCGTGTTAAATAATAAATTTCGTCGTTTGTAAAACCTTCCGAATATCCGGAAGCAACAAAATATGTGGTTAAAACATCTCCCAGTTTATCTTTTGCAATTTGATCCATAATTGCATAAATTTCTTTATATGTTAACTTTTTACCTACTAATTTTTTTCTTATAGCCTCTAAAGCTAAGCTCTTCTCATCCATATTCCTAAGTTAAAAATTAAAATTTAAAAGTTAAAAGTTACAGTTGGTCAATTTAAAGTTATAATCTTTTCGAATTTTGAATTTATTGCCAAAGCATTAATTTTGAACTTTGCACTTTAAACTTTTAACTTAACCTTATCCTCCCTTAACCATCTCAAGAAAGGTTTTAAAGAATGATTTTATTATTTTTAGAAATAGGTAAATTACTCCGTCTAAAACTTTTATAAGGGCCGGGCCTATTATTGATAAATAATATTTAATCGAACCAATAATGGATTTTATTTTTTGATTTTTAAAATCATCAGAAGTCATTCCGAACCCTTCAGATTCGCTTGGCGCCTCACGCGAAATATTTTCAAGCATAAGAATATGGTATCTTTAATCAGCAATTGAATCAAGACCGGCACGAACAATTAGCCTTTTCCAGATAGTTCCCGGGGGCGTACATGTTACTAAAGTAATATAACTGTAATCAAAGCTTTGAGAAAGGATATTTGTGTCATCAGGCGATGTGATAGTTATAGAAAAAATTTTATATTTATAACTTATATCCTTAACTTTCACATAGATCTCATCCCCCACTTCTATTGTATGTAGAGTGGCAAATATTGTTTTGTAATTTTTAGGGTTAAAAAGGTAGGGAAGCGTTGAGTGCCCAAATATAACAGCCGTTCCCTTTTCCCCGGGAATTGATGTTCCAAAATACTGGACCAGATGCTTCTCGAGATCATAATCTTTAGTTGATACTTCGGCATTTTCTATTTTAAGCTTGGGAATAGAAAGGAAATATTTGTCAACCTTTACTTTTTCTTTTGTATCCGAAGGGACATTTGGATACCAATTTCTTGCATCAGTAAAATCGGAAGTCAATGATGTTATTCCCTGGCTGATAAGACTCCGAATTCCTCCATTATTGTTAATGATTAGGTACTTTGGTATGGGAGATTCTATTTTATTGCCCGAGTAGGCATTTGCCAGGAAAAGTTGGTAAGAAATCACAGGAAAGAAAAAATAGATAAAAAAAGCGAGTCCTGAAAAAATAAATAAAAAACCGGCAAATTTAAAATATTTTTT
>MFPJ01000004.1 GCA_001782675.1 Candidatus Levybacteria bacterium RIFCSPLOWO2_12_FULL_39_17 | reverse complement strand
CTGGATCAAACTTCCTTAACGGCTGCTCTGTTTGAGGCTGAGCCTGATGAAGTTTACAATCTCGCGGCTCAGTCGTTTGTAAAAACATCCTGGAATCAGCCTGTCTTAACCGGAGAATTTACCGCGCTGGGTGTTACAAGAGTGCTTGAGGCAGTAAGGACTGTTAACCCTAAAATAAAATTTTATCAGGCTTCATCATCCGAGATGTTCGGTAAAGTAACAGAAACGCCTCAAAAAGAAACGACCAGATTCCACCCGAGAAGTCCGTATGGCGTAGCAAAAGTTTATGGGCACTATATCACGGTAAATTATCGAGAAAGTTATAATATTTATGCCTGTTCTGGCATTTGTTTCAACCATGAATCTCCTCGGCGAGGGCTTGAGTTTGTTACTCGGAAAATAAGTCATGGCGTGGCTCGAATAGCGCTTTCGAAGCAAGATAAGATCGAACTCGGAGATTTAAAGCCTAAGCGGGATTGGGGTTTTGCGGGAGATTATGTTGAAGCAATGTGGATGATGTTGCAAGAGGCAAATCCTGACGATTATGTAATTGCGACAGGCAGGAATCATTCGGTCCGCGAATTTGTAGAATTGGCATTTAAGACTGTCGGTATTGATAATTGGCAAAAATATGTTGTTTCAAATGATTCCAGACACACAAGGCCGGCAGAGGTAGATTATTTAATAGGAGACTATTCTAAGGCTCAGAAAGTTTTGGGATGGAAGCCAAAAACGAGCTTTAAAGAGTTAGTTGAAATGATGGTGAAGGCGGATCTTGAGATGGAAAAGAAAAATAACTCCTGAATCATCACTTTTATTTCCAATTTATGTCTACATATTTAGTTGCCGGAGGGGCAGGTTTTATAGGCTCCAACCTTTGCGAAAAATTATTGTCTGAGGGGGCTCAAGTTATTTGTATTGATAATTTAATAACAGGTTCCGAGAGCAACGTTTCCTCTTTTTTTTCAAATACAAATTTTATCTTCATAAATCACGACATTATAAAAGGTGTGCCTGTAATTTCCGGAGAAATTACGGGAATTTTTCACCTTGCATCCCCTGCATCTCCAAACGCCAAGAGTTCCAGGAGCTACATGGCTTACCCAATAGAGACCTTAATGGTTAATTCGCAGGGTACTAAAAATCTACTTGATTTTGCAAAAGAGAAAAAAGCCTCCTTTCTTTATGCTTCATCATCGGAAATCTATGGTGATCCAACCATTTCCCCTCAATCCGAAGATTGCTTTGGTAACGTTAATCCTATTGGGCCAAGGTCAGTTTATGATGAGGGAAAGAGATTTGGGGAATCGCTTTGCATGACCTATTATAGAAAATTTGGTTTGAATGTGAGGATTGCTCGCATTTTTAACACTTATGGGGAGGAAATGCAAAAAGATGACGGGAGAGTTGTTTCAAATTTTATTATTCAAGCTTTAAAAAACGATAAAATTACAGTTTATGGGGACGGAAATCAGACGAGGAGCTTCTGTTACATAGATGATTTAGTTGATGGTCTGATTGCCGCGATCAAAAAGAATGTGTCCGGACAAGTAATAAATCTAGGGAATCCTGAAGAGTATAGAATTATAGACCTGGCGCAAAAGATAAAAACGCTCGTAAAATCCGAATCTCAAATTATCCACGAGGAATTACCGGAAGATGATCCGCATCAGAGAAAACCTGATATATCAAAAGCTCAAAAACTTTTAAATTTTCATCCAAAAGTGGCCCTTGATGAAGGACTCAAAAAGACTATAGAATACTTTAGGGGCTTATAAAGCCCACAATTGACAACTGACATCTGACAAATGACCAAATCCATTTTGTCACATGTTACATGTCACATGTCAAATGTTAATTATGAAGGTTGTAATTATTCTTCCAACATATAACGAAAAAGGTAATATTGAAAAAATAATTCCCTATCTTGAGGAGAAGATTTTTCCCGAAATCAAAAATCACGAAATGCATATTTTAGTAGCAGATGATTCTTCCCCGGATGGAACAGCGAATGAGGTTAAGACTTTAATGCATAAATGGAAAAATATTCACCTAAATAACGGTCAGAAAAAAGGTTTGGGAGCAGCATATATACGCGCGATGAAATATGCAATTGAAACACTCAATGCGGATATTATGTTTGAGATGGATGCTGACGGTCAGCATGATCCGCATAAAATTCATGAGTTTCTTGAGAAAATAGACAGTGGGTATGACATGGCAATAGGGACAAGATACAGTAATGGGGGTTCGATTCCAAAGAACTGGCCCCTAATAAGAAAAGCTTTCTCGGTTATTGGAAATATTATTGTGAAATCAATTCTTATGAGATTTTCTATACATGACTGGACAGGGGGATATAGAGCTTTGAGAAGAGAAGTTTTTCTAAAAGAAAAAGATGAATTGATTAATTTTAAAGGGTATACTTTTCAAGTTTCCTTTTTACATAAAGCGGTTCGGGACGGTTTTAAAATCGCGGAAGTCCCTTTTCATTTTTCAGATAGAACATTGGGAAATTCAAAAATTGTTCCGGCAGAATATATAGTTGATCTTCTGAAATATGTAATCGGGGTAAGGCTCAAAGAAATTGCTGCCGGTTCTTTCGGTAAGTTTCTGGTTGTGGGAGGATTTGGTTTTTTAATAAACGCGGTAGTTTTAAGAATTCTTGTTGAAGGATATAATTGGGCGCCTGCGTTTGCGAATCTTGTGGGCGCTGCTTGTGCTATTTTTTCAAATTTTAATTTCAATAACTTGTGGACTTTCGGCGAAAGGAAAGCAAAAACTATTTTTTCTTATTTCTCAAAACTTATTCAATTTTACGCAACATCCGCTTTTGGTGTTATCTTTATTCAAACCGGTACAATTTTTTTGGGAGATACATTCATTGGGAGAAAATATTATTTTCTATTTTTTCTTATCGGCACAGGATTTCTCCTGATCTGGAATTTCACAATGTACTCGCGTGTAATATGGAGAAAAAAGAAAAAATAGCCCTCTTTTATGTTTACAGGAATTAAATCCCTTTTAATTAAGAAATACAGTATTTTAATTTTCTTTCTTATTTTAATTCTGGCTTCTTTTTTAAGGCTTAATAAAATTTCTGACTACATGACCTTTCTAGGTGATGAAGGCAGAGATGTATTAGTTGTTCGTGAAATTTTAAAAGGAGACCTAACGCTTCTTGGGCCGAGAGCCTCCGCGGCCGATTTTTATCTCGGGCCGATCTATTATTACTTTATGGCTCCCTTTTTATTTTTTTCAAATTACCATCCCGTCGGACCGGCTATAATGGTTGCGCTTTTTGGAATAGCCACGGTTTTTTTTATCTTTAAAATAGGTAAAGAATTTTTTGGTGATTTTGCCGGCTTACTCGCGGCAGCTCTGTATGCGGTTTCTCCTTTGGTTATTATCCACTCAAGGTCTTCATGGAATCCAAATATCTGGCCTTTTTTCTCGATCTTAACTTTGTATTTTGCTTATAAAGGCGTCGAGTATAAGAACTTAAAATTTTTAGCTCTATCCGGATTGCTTCTCGGAATAGCTTTACAACTTCATTATCTTTCGATTTTCTTAGGAGGAATTCTTGTTTTTTTTCTTTTATTTTCCGTGTTGTTTTCGAATAAAAAGGCTAGAAATTACATACTTTTAGCAAAAGGATACCTTGCTCTTCTTTTGGGTTTTGTTTTTGGGTTTTCTCCTTTTTTATTTTTTGAGATAAGACATTCTTTTCCTAACACAAAAACAATAATAAATTTTATATTTTTCTCAGGTAATGTCTCAGGCAGCGGGAATTTTAAGGAAATAATAGATAATGTTTTTTTCAGGCTTTTTGGTAGGCTTATTACTAACTATCCGCAACCCGAGCAAGTATCAGTTAGCACAGATACTATTGCTGCAATCGGATTTTATTTAACATTGTTACTCGGGATATCATCATCATTGTTTGTGGTATATAAGTTTATAGAAACGAGGAGCTCCAAGTTTCTTTTAATCTCTTTATGGCTTATTTTAGGGGTGTTATTTTTTGGTCTCTATAAAAAACCGATATACGATTATTATTTGGGATTCATGTTTCCTCTTCCGTTTCTTTTAACAGGAGCACTTTTTTCCTCCCTTTTTAATAAAAATATTTTTTGGAAAGCAATTGCGATTGCGAGTTTTACTTTTCTATTTTATATTAATTTAACAAATGGCCCTCTAAAATATCCTCCCAACGCGCAATATGAGCAGGTTAAAATGATCTCGGAATTTATTCTTAAAAAAACAGAAGGAAAACCTTTCAACTTCGCGCTCATCACGGGAGGAAATTCAGATCATGCATATAGATACATTTTTGAAACAGAAGGATATCATCCTATTACTATTCAAAATCCCCAAATTGATCCGGAAAGGAGAAGTGTTACCGATCAGCTTCTTGTCATTTGCGAAGAAAATCCATGTCAGCCACTAGGTCATTCTCTTTGGGAAGTGGCGGGATTTGGTAGAGCTGAAATTGCAGGAGAATGGCAAGTCTCCGTCCTCAAAGTATATAAATTAGTGCATTACAAAGGAGGATAATTGTATGAATCTAACGCCGCTTGAATATATACTGATAATCACAACAATCCTGGAGTTTAATCCTCTTTTTCAAGCCATAAAGAGTATAAGGAATAGAAGCGTGAAAGACGTTTCTCCTTTTACCTTTTTATCTATATTCATCATGTGACTCCTTTGGCTTTATTATGGAATTTTTATTGTTAACGCGCCTTTGATTATTGGTAACGCAATAAAACTCTTCTCGAGTCTTTCCGTAGTGGTCATTTACTTATATTTACGGAATAAAAAGAAAGACTCCAAGTAATCAAAATCCTCTCGATCCCCAACAAAAAACCCGATTTGGTATCGAAAAACTTCGGATACTTAAATCGGGTTTTTTAAATGTGGAAAAATTAAGCCGCCCCGATTTTAAACATTGTTGTTCCACAGACCGGGCACTTTCCTTTTAACGCTGGTTTACCGTTTTTCATGGTTACTTTTTGTGCGGCTGCGTCTTCTCTTTTTGCACGACATTTTACACAATACATGCTTGCCATATTTTACTCACCTCCCTTCAATTAAAATTGGATGTTAAAAAACCTAATAGTTCCTGATTTTAAAAGAAGATAAAGTATAAAATTGAAAACAGTAATTATACTTGTAACAATAATTGTTTTCCTTAAATCTTTTCCAACATAAGAATAGCCGTGGGGTAAATTTATCATTTCAGGAATCCTGGGGGATAATTTTTCCGGTTCCAATTGGTTAATGCTAGCTAAAGGGGTATAACTTCTTCGAGTAAGAGCCATCATTTTTTCCTTTCTCGTCCTCCTCTTTTTACTCATGCAACAAAAAGTATCACATTCCTATCGTGCGTGTCAAGAGGGAATCGAAGCTAATGGTATTAATCAGGTTTTAAATGAAGCGGCAAAAGTATTGACACTGAGACTTAAAAGAGGCTAAAATGGTCAGTACCATATGAATTTTACCCCCGAGTTAGGTATCATCTTAGTCTTTCTTATATGGTTTTTAATTCTGACCTTTTTCTTTGTAAAATTCTATTTTTACTACATGAGGCTTGTAAAAAACGCAAAAAAGGAATCAATAGTTGAGTTACTCGATAATATGATAAAAAGACAAGAGGACAATAAAAAAATTATAGAACGACTAAAACAAGATTATGATAAACTGGAGAAGCAAGGACAATCCCACATACAAAAGGTTGGACTCGTAAGATTTAACCCATTTAAGGATACAGGCGGGGATCAGAGTTTCATACTGGCTCTCGTTGATGCTGAGAATACCGGAGTTGTCATATCAAGCCTTCATACAAGAACAGGCACCAGATGGTATGCTAAAGGGATCGTGAGAGGCAAAGGGATGGAGTATGAACTGTCGGCAGAAGAGGAGAAGGCACTTAAAGGAGCACAGTTTTTATCAGAGGGAATAAAAGGATGATATGGATAAAAAAAAGAAAAATATCATTTTTGGAATAACTCTCTACATAGCTTTTACACTTGTATCTTTTATAGTTTTTACGAGCCTTATGCCTTCATCAAATCTTGTGACAACTCCCTTCCCGGAAGCTGACAAAGGCCGCGACCAAAGGACTTTATTTGACGATAAATTACCAAAGACTGAAGAGTGTCCTCTAAATGGAGCAAAATTTTCAAAACAGCAAAAAAAATGGTGGGAGCAGCATAGGCCATTAGGCATTATGATAGAAAATCACGAGCAATCAAGGCCTCAATCGGGAATTTCTTTTGCTGATGTAATATATGAGGCGGTTGCTGAAGGTGGAATAACCAGATTCTTAGCAGTTTTTTATTGTCAAGATGCAGGAATTGTGGGGCCTGTTAGGTCAGCAAGGACATATTTCCTGGATTTTATTTCCGAGTATGCCGACTACCCTCTCTACGCTCATGTAGGTGGGGCAAATACCTCCGGGCCTGCTGATGCCTTGGGACAAATACAGGAGTACGGATGGCAATCCTACAATGACTTAAATCAGTTTTCAATAGGCTTTCCAGCTTTTTGGAGAGACTATGAAAGAATGGACCACCCAGTTGCGACAGAGCACACTATGTATTCAGCTACAGAAAAACTTTGGGAAACTGCCGAAAAAAGGAAACTTAACGCAAAGGATAAAGACGGGAACGGATGGGATGCGGATTTTGTTAAATACTCATTCAAGGAAGATGCAAAAGAAAACAAAAGAGCTCTGTCTCAAAAGATAAACTTTAATTTTTGGGAGGGGTATAGTGATTATTCGGTTGAATGGAATTATGATAAGGCAAGTAATGTCTACCTAAGATCTAATGGAGGGAAAGCTCACTTTGACAAAAATACCGATAAGCAAATGTCTGCTAACAATATTATTGTTCTATTTATGAGGGAAAGTAGGGCAAATGACGGATATGAAGGAAATCTTCACATGCTTTATGGTACACGCGGTAAGGGAAAAGCTATTATATTTCAAGATGGAGGAAAAATAAATGGAACATGGTCCAAAAAAGACAGAGCATCAAGGTTAAGTCTTTATGATGAAACCGGGCAGGAAATCAAACTCAATCGTGGCCTCATTTGGTTTGAGATTTTAGGTATTGGTGCTCCTGTTGTTGTTAAATAATCAATCCGGGTTTATAATACTGGGTAATAAACTTATGCTGGCGGATCTCATAACATCAAAGACCAGAACAAAACTTTTAAATCTTTTTCTGGATAACCCCTCGGAAATGCTGCATGTTAGAGAAGTTGTAAGACGAGTAAATGAAGAAATAAATTCCGTAAGAAGAGAGTTGATTTATCTTGAAAAGAAGGGTATTTTAAAAAGGGAACCAAGAGTCAATAGGGTTTATTATTATCTTGATAAAATATATCCCTTCTACTTTGATCTTTTAAATATTAACGCAAAAACCAAGGGAATCGGAGAGGATATTATTAAAAATAGGGTAAAACTTGGTAGGATCAAATTCGCCATGTTATCCGGTAAGTTTGCCAGGGGAACAAGAGAAAACCCAGAAGCCGTAGACTTATTAATGGTGGGAACGATCGTTGTTCCGGAACTTTCCGTACTGGTTCGCCAGGAAGAAGCCAGACGAAAACATGAAATTAACTATACTGTTATGACTGAGGAAGAATTTAATTTCAGAAAAAAAAGACTTGACCCATTCATTACCTCTATAATTCACGGCCTCCGTATTATGTTAATAGGGGATGAAGAACAACTCTTAGCATAAAATTGATGAAGAATCTGAAATTATTTATTGGAATTTTATTTATTGTTGCAATCATTCTTTTTTTCATCGATATTCCTTTTTCGATCAAATTTTCAGGCGCAAAGCTTAAAGTTCCAATTATAAATAAAACCTTAAATTTAAACTTTGACTCTTCAAAAATAAATATAAACCTTGGTTTCTTCAAAATTCAGAAGGATTTAAATTATCGTTTGGGCTTAGATCTTCAGGGTGGAACAAGGTTAATTTACCAGGTGGACATGAAAGAGATCCCCGAAACGGAAAGAGACAATGCTTTTGAGTCAGCAAGGAGCGTGATAGACAGAAGAATAAATTTTTTTGGGGTAACAGAACCAAATATTCAATCAATCAAACTTGCTCAGGATTATAGAATAATCATTGAGTTACCGGGAGCGACGAATGTTGATCAAGCTCTGGATTTAATTGGAAAGACAGCCCAGCTAACTTTTTGGGAGGAGGGTCGCGATAAAATAGCAACCGAAGAGGCTTTTCTTTATCCCTTTGGTTTGACAAATATTTTTCAAAATGAACCCCTGAAAACAAAATTAACAGGCAAAGATTTAAAATCGGCAAGAGTCGCGTATGGCTCAAAAGATGGAACCCCTCAAGTTCAATTGATTTTTACTCCTCAGGGATCAAAATTATTTGCAGAAATTACCCAAAGAAATGTTGGAAAGCCTGTTGCAATCGTTCTCGATAATGTTGTAATCTCAGCCCCTGTTGTGCAACAGCCGATTCTTAACGGAGATGCCGTAATTACAGGGAGCTTCAGACAAGAACAAGCAAAAAATCTTGCTATCCAATTAAATGCGGGAGCACTTCCTGCGCCTCTTAAACTTATAGGGCAGACGACAGTCGGCCCTTCCTTGGGCATAGAATCGCTTAAAAAAAGCCTTTTTGGCGGTATTGTCGGCTTGCTTTCGCTTTTTATATTTATGGTTTTTCTTTATAAAAAGGAAGGATTTCTTGCGTCATCAGCATTAGTCATTTATACAATTATTGTTTTATTTATATTTAAATTTGTGCCCATAACCTTAACTCTTGCAGGAATTGCAGGGTTTATTTTGTCGATTGGTATGGCAGTTGACGCAAACATTCTCATCTTTGAGCGAATGAGAGAAGAATTGCGTTTAGGAAAACCAAGAACAATAGCAATGAAATTAGGTTTTTCCCGAGCTTGGACATCAATAAGAGATTCTAATATAACAAGCCTGATAACAACTTTTATACTTTTTTATTTTGGTAGTGGAATAATTCGAGGCTTTGCGTTAGCTTTAGCGATTGGAATATTGGTATCCATGTTTTCAGCAATCGTAGTGACACAAAATTTATTACGGTTTTTTGAAAGAGATTAATGAATATTGTAGCTCGCAAAAATTTATTCTTTTTACTATCTTCCATAGTTATAATTCCGGGAATTGTTTCTTTAATTCTGTTTGGATTAAAACAGTCAATTGATTTTACAGGCGGCTCAAAACTTGAAATCTCAGTTAAAAACCCTGACAAGAAAAAAATTGAACAAAAATTAAGAGAAAATAAAGAATTACAAATTCACTCAATAAAGATAACAGGAGAAAATATTTCAATAAGAATAAATCCAATTGATCAGAAGGGAAAAGCAAAAATATTAACAGAACTGCGTCGAGTGCATCGTGACATTAAGGAAAATAGTTTTGAAACCGTGGGACCAAGTATAGGACAAGAAACTAAGGCAAACGCTTTGAAAGCAGTGCTCATTGCATCTGTTGCAATAACCTTATATATAGCATTTGCTTTTCGTAAAGTTTCCCATCCCGTTTCTTCCTGGAAGTATGGAGTCAGCGCAATTATTGCTTTGCTTCACGATGTGCTAGTTGTAGTTGGGGTTTTCTCGATTTTAGGTGTGTTATTTGGAATAGAAATAGATTCATTATTTATAACTGCTCTTCTGACAGTAATGGGTTTTTCCGTTCATGATACCATCGTTGTTTTTGACAGAATTAGAGAAAATTTGAAGAAAAGTTATAATTTAAAATTTGAAGAAATTGTTAATAATTCATTACTTGAGACAATGAATAGATCTTTAAATACATCCCTAACTGTTGTTATTGTTTTATTCTCGCTTCTTTTATTCGGAGGAGAAAGCATTAGGTGGTTTATAATTGCTTTGCTTTTAGGAATAATATCAGGGACTTACTCATCCATATTTAACGCCTCCCCTTTGCTTATCGTTTGGTATGAGTGGGAGAGAAAAAAACAAAAATAAAAAATCTATGAAGATAATGCAGTTCGGACAAGGTTGCTTACCAAAGTTGAATCTGCTTTTCCTTTAACTTTTGGCATGAGTGTTCCCATAACCTTTCCTATATCCGCGATTGTTGATGCGCCTGTTTGGCTGATTGTTTCTTTAATTAATTTCCGAACCTCTTCCTCGGAAATTTGTTCGGGTAAATAATTTTGAAGTATCTCAATTTCTTTTTGTTCATTTTGAGCAAGCTCTTCCCGCCCGCCTTTTTTATAAAGTTCGATTGATTCTTTTCTCTTTTTGATTTCCCGCCCAATTACTTCAATTACATCCTCATCTGTCGCCTCATATCCCGCCCCGCCCCGCCTGCCGGCAGGCAGGCTTTTTGCAATTTCAAAATATTGAATTCCTGATTTAAGCATCCTCAAAGTAGAGAGCCTAAGCTCGTCTTTTGCGATCATCGCCTTTTGCAAATCCCCCTGAATCTTATCTTTAAGCATATAGACATTATACAATAAATGTTAGGTAATCAGTTGGCTATTGTTGTAGGGTACAGCGTAGGATAAAAGTTTATCTATTGCATAATTTATCAGTCGTCTAGTCGACTAGACGACGATACGGATCTAAAAGGACTATTTCTTAACGTCTTTTCTTTTAAAACCGGTATATTCTTTTCGTTTAAAAACTAATTGCGAACCTCCAACCAATCTATATTTTTTATTTTGATATTCCTTTTCTACAATTTTTTGACGCTTCGCAATTAAATCAAAGCATTCTTTATACTTTTCTAATCTCCTTGAAACATGCATGACTGTGTTTTTGCCTACTTTCAATTGCCTAACTATTTCTTCTATTCCAAAACCCGAGGTTAACCATCCTGCTATTAATATTCTTCTTCCTATTCTTAGCTTCTCGTCATGAGTTAAAAGTCCATCCATTATTTTGTCAACCTCGTTACCATCCTTAGCAGCAAGAAAAGCATTTCTCAACTCATTAAGCGCTTCTAATATATCCCTTTTATCTAATCGTTTATACCTTCTCATTTCAATTATCTAGTTGTCTAGTCAACGATACGATTTTATTATTACTGTTTGTCCAAATAAAATCAATAAGACTTAAGGGATATTTAATTATTTTTTTCGTGAAATCTCGTGGATTCTTTTGAGGAGGTATTCACGAGTATTTTTCGATAAATCTTCGTCAACTTCCTCAAAAAGCTTTTTTAAAAGCTCGCCCACTTTCGGGCCCGGTCCAATCTTAAATTCCCTCATCACATCATTTCCGTCAACCGCCATATCGTTGATTGTAAATGGAGGATTAAGTTCTGACGCGACTCTTTCTTTAAACTTTTTAAGTCGCCAGCTTTCAGCAGTCTGTGTTCCTCCTCCAAGCCTATCTCCAATTCTCAAATCCATCATATCGGCCACATTTTCAACACCTACTCGTCTAATAAATCTTCTTACCGCGCTATCCGTGATATGTTCATCAACAGTAAACATATGCCATCTTATTAAATTCACGATTTTATCTTTTTGTTTGTTGGAAAATCTTAACCTTTGCGCAATTTCCCGAGCCATTTGAGCGCCTTTGACTTCATGATTGTAAAAAATAACATGTCCTTCCTTGTCTTTTCCGGCCACTCGGGGTTTGCCCACATCGTGCAGCAGTGTCGCAAGCTTTATAATTGGATCGGGAGATGGAGTATGTTTTAGAGACAGAATATTATGAGTAAAAACATCGGTTTTATGATGTCTTCCGGGTCTTACCTGGGAAACTCCTTTGCCTTCGGATAGCTCAGGAATTATCATACCCAGCATTCCCGCCTGATCTAAAAGCAAAATTCCTTCATAAGCTTGATCTGTTGAAAGAATTTTCAAGAGCTCAGCCCTTACTCTTTCCGCTGAAATTTTTGTTATGTGGAGCGCATTTTTGACTATTGCTTTCCAGGTTTTTTCTTCAATCTTAAATTTCAACTGGTTTGCAAATCTAATAGCTCTTAATAATCGAAGAGCATCTTCGTTAAATCTCTCCTCAGGATTGCCCACGGTCTGAACTACTTTATTTTTAATGTCCTCTCTACCCCCAAAGGGGTCGATGATCTCTTGAGCAAGTCCAAGGGCTATTGCATTTATTGTAAAATCCCGACGCGATAAGTCTTCCTCAATAGTTTTCCCCCATTCGATTTTCCCCGGATGCCTTAGATTTTCATATCCACTTTCTCGTCTATAAGTTGTAATTTCGACAAAGTTTTTTTCAAAAACATCTTCCTCACCTTTTCCTTTTTCAAATGGCACCCCAACAGTTCCAAACCTATTATCATAAAAAGAATAGGGAAAGATTTTTTGAATTTGTGGAGGCGTGGCATTTGTTGTTAAATCCCAATCCTTGATAGGTTGTTCCATTAAAAAATCTCTCACGCACCCGCCTACAAAATAAACCTCAAAGCCGGCGCCTTTTAACTTTTTATAAATCAAAATAATTGCCTTTGGACCTGCTTTTTCCATATGCTATTATAATTCTAAACCATAATTTTGAATTTTGCCCGCCTGCAATGACTAGCATTGTCGGGCAGGCATTTTAAACTTTAAACTTGAAACGAGTATAACATGAAAAAGTGGAAAACCGTAAATAAAATCAAAAATCAAAAATCCCGTGAAGATATAATTCGAATTCTGCTTGAAAATCGCGGTGTTCGAACAAAAAAAGAGATGGAGGAATTTTTAGATCCAAAGCTTGAGGAAGTAACGCTTGAGAATGTCGGAATCGATCAGGAACAAGTTAAAAAAGCGATTTTTCGAATTGAAAAAGCAATTGAGAAGAATGAAAAAATAATAATATATGGTGATTATGATGTGGATGGGATAAGCGGCACGGCAATTCTCTGGGAAACTATTTATAAGTCTTATAAAAATGTGATCCCTTATGTTCCTCACAGGGTGAATGAGGGGTATGGCCTTTCGTCTAAAGGAATTTCAAATATCAAATCTCAAATTTCAAATGTCAAATTAATAATCACGGTAGATAATGGAATCGTTGCCAATGAGGCAGTTGAATTCGCGAACAAAAATGGAATAGATGTTGTAATAACGGACCATCATGTTTGTTCGGATAAAGATCCAGATGCATTTGCAATAATCCACACAACGAAACTATGCGGAGCGGGAGTAGCATATTTGCTTGCGCAAGAAATTCAAAATTCAAAATTCAAAATTCAAAATTACAATTCAAAAGTCAAAAGTATTGATGCTCATTTAGAGTTGGCTGCTTTGGCGACAGTTGCCGATTTAGTTCCATTAATTGGTCCAAGCAGAGCAATTGTTAAATTCGGAATAGATGCTTTAAGAAAAACAAAAAGGCCGGGCTTGCTTGCTTTATTTGAAAGAGCAAAAATTAAAAAGGAAGAAATTGGAGTTTATGAAATCGGCCATATTATTTCACCAAGACTTAACGCAACAGGCCGTATCAGTCACGCTCTGGATAGTTTACGATTAATTTGCACAAAGGATAAAAACCGCGCCGAAAGTTTGGCCGATTCACTTGACGAGACGAATAAAAACAGGCGTCTCGTGACCGAGGAATCAACTATTCATGCGGATTTACTTTTGAAACAGGCAGGTTCTAATCAGAAATTCATATTCATTCATAACAAAAATTATAATCAGGGGGTGATCGGCTTAATCGCTTCCCGCTTGGTTGAGACTTATTACCGACCGGCAGTAGTTGTTTCAGAAGGCGAAATTTATTCAAAAGGTTCGGCAAGGTCGATTGCGGGTTTTAATATGATTGCTTTTTTAAGAGGATTTAAGCATTTATTGGTTGATGCCGGGGGTCATCCAATGGCGGCGGGTTTCACGATTGAAACGGGCAAAATCGAGGAATTCAAAACAGCACTGATTCAACATGCCGGAAGGGTTATTTCAGACAAAATTCTTGAAAAAACTCTAAAGATAGATACCGAAATAGATTTTTCCATTATTTCTCAAGATCTTTATCAGGAAATTCAAAAACTTGCTCCCTTTGGGATGGGAAATCCTCAGCCTTTGTTTGTCAGCAGGAAAGTCATTATAGAAAATATGAGATTTGTTGGTGATGGCAAACATGTAAAATTCAGTCTATCGCAAGAAGGTTCGGAAGTTTTTGATGCAATTGCTTTTGGCGCAGGAGAAACAGATTTTAAATTCCGCATCGGCGACAAAATAGATATTGTTTATTCAATAGAAAAGGATGAGTGGAATGGAAGAGAAAAAATACAATTAAAAATCAGAGATTTTAAAAATAATTAAAGTGGGTGTTCGTTATTGGGTTTTAAAAATACCTCGCTTTCTCTATGGCCATTAGTGCCATTATTGCTTAATTTTATGTCTCGTACGATATTCTGTAACGACCCTATTTGTTCCATCCTTCCTTCGAAAGGACTATTTGAAAATCTAACTGCATTTTGTAAATATATTTTTTTTATGTCCTCTTCGGGAGCGCCTTTGCTCTCAAGAGTTTGCAAATATGAAGATAAAGCCTCTTCGAAGCTAAACATTTGGAACCGTTCTGCAGGTCCCAATACCGACTTCAACTCTCTCATTCGAATTCTTTTTTCTCTTCTTGTTTTTCTATCTATTTCTTGTTCTGTTTCCATAAAAAATCCCCGCTTTTTTGCAGGGAAGTTTAAGTTTCTATCACCAAACAACCCCCCGCGTCTAAAAGACGAGGATATTGTTCTTAATAAAACGACGAGAAACTTTCATGCTTATGTTTGAATCTTAGCAAAAAGGGAAGTGCTTGTCAAGGGAAGCAATTAAAGGTAAAATATACTCTATGGTTCAACTAGGTTCACCACAACTGAAAAGAAGCTTGGTGCTGGACAGTAATGATCTTATTGGGAAGCAAGTGAAGGTTGCCGGCTGGATTAAAACAAGGAGAGATCACGGAAAACTCATCTTTTTTGACCTTAGGGATCGTTCGGGACTTGTACAATTAGTTATAAATCCAAAAGCATCAGAGAACAGCTATAAATTAGCGCAAGAAATCAGGCCCGAGTTTGTTGTTGAAGCAGTAGGGGTTGTAAAAAATAGGCCGGAGAATACCATTAACAGAGATTTAGAAACGGGAAATGTAGAAATTGAAATTAACTCAATCACTATTTTGTCAAAGGCAGAATCCCTTCCTTTTGATATGGGAGCAGAGGAGTTAAATCTTGAATTGCCTACACTTCTTGATTACCGCGCACTGACGCTCCGTCATAGAAAAATTGCACAAATTTTTAAAGTTCAAGAAGCAATAGTTGAAGGATTCAGAATTGCAAGCAAAAAAATAGGCTGTACGGAAATTGTTGTTCCTACTATAGTTGCCAGCGCTACAGAAGGAGGGGCAGGGCTTTTTGAGATGAAATACTACGATCACAAGGCATTTTTGGCGCAAAGCCCACAGTTGTACAAACAAATGTTGGTTACGGTATTTGAAAGGGTTTGGACTATTGCTCACGCATACAGAGCCGAACCTTCGGTAACAACCCGACATCTATCCGAAACAACCCAAATGGATTGCGAGATTGGGTTTGTTGATTTTAATGATCTGTTGGATTTACTTGAGGAAGTTGCGGTGACAATGTTAAGACACGTGGAAGAAGCTTGCGGCGGCATCTTAAAAGATTTCAAAATGGAAAGTATTGCGTATGGTAAGATACCAAGACTTACCGTAAGAGAGGCACAGGAAATAATTTATAAGGAATATGGAAGAGACTTTAGGAGAGAAAAGGATCTTGCTCCTCAGGATGAAGTTGAAATTTGCGAGTGGGCTAGAAAAAAACATAAAAGCGACTTTGTCACTATTACTCACTTTCCCACAACAGCAAAACCTTTCTATACTATGCCCGATCCTAAAAATCCGGAATACAGCCTGAGCTATGATTTGCTATTTAGGGGGATTGAGATTTTAAGCGGCAGTCAAAGAATACACGATTACAAGGAGTTAGTCAGCAGTCTTAAGAAAAGGGGTTTGAATCCTAAGGATTTTGAAATGTATCTTCAGGCGTTTGCCTACGGGATGCCTCCCGAGGGAGGATTTTCATTTGGGATGGAGAGGATTACCATGAAGACATTAGGCCTTAAAAATGTCCGGGAAGCCAGTCTTTTTCCAAGAGATATGGAAAGGATTGACGAACGATTTTCTAAAAAATAATTTGTCGGCTCAAATGCGGGTTCAATTTAATCGATCTCACTTAATACTTTCTTTTGGTCTCCTGAATCTTCTCATATTGTCTTTTTTGATCTATTTACTTTTAATAACATGGGAAAATAGAGTCTTGCCTATTGGAGGCGAGTCAAAACCGATTTCGCTTGCTTTTTTTGATAAGAATATTGAAGACTTACATGTAAATTCAAAATCTTTTATTATTTATGATCCCCGGACGCGCTCAAGGATTGCAGGCAAAAATGAAGACTTGCGTTTCTCCCCGGCATCTGCCGTAAAAATTATGACAGCATTGGTTGTTTTAGATGAGTATCCTCAAGATGAGGCTCTTATTGTGAGCAATATTAAGGATGTAAAAGGGTCAAAAATGGGACTTGAGGATGGCGAAGTGATAACTGTAAAAAATCTTCTTTATGGATTAATGCTTCCATCGGGAAATGACGCGGCCTTTGTTCTTTCCCAAAATTACCCTGCGGGTCCTGATGAATTTATCGAGAGGATGAATGAAAAAGCAATGGAACTAAAGCTCAAGAATACTAAATTTATTGATCAGTCAGGTTATTCTGATGATAATTATACGACTGCTTATGACTTGGCAAGACTCGCAGCGTATTCTTTAAAGAATAAATATTTTGCACAAATAGTTTCAACAAAAACAGCAACCGTCTATGATGTGAGTAAAAAAATTGAGCATAAACTTGTTAATTTAAACGAACTTTTAAGCAGGGATGGAGTTGTCGGTGTAAAAACAGGTTTTACGGAGGAAGCCGGTGGCGTTTTGGTTTCATCTCTTATTCAAGAAGGGAAACTTTATATAATTGTTGTGTTAAACAGCCCCGATAGATTCCAGGCTACAAACAACATAATCGATGCAATCAAAAACTTGAACTTAATTTCCTATTGAGGTTTCAGATATCGCCTGTACATAAGCTTTAAAGGCGTTTCCCTTAAAAACAATTATCGGAAGAAAATACTGCTGGTTTTCTTCTCCCGCATAATATCCAAGACTTATATCTGTTATATCAATAGTATCTTTGCCTTGAATATCGTTAAAAACAAGAACATTCCCTTTTTTCAATTCCTCAAAAGCCAGCTCTGCCGTTATTATGGGGTAGGTGGAAGAGTCATCGGGCAGAAGGTGCTGATATTTTCCTGCTACGATTTTTGATGGCGAAGAATCATTCTTAAAGATGAAATATGTTGTGGAATTTTTTGCCGTGGGATAATAAATCTTATAATCCTTGTCTATATTTTTTTGAAAAAGGTCTACGCGGACGAATTGAGCATCGTTTTGATTTTCCGCTACAGTTAATGTTCCATTTGTAATTTTAAGGTAAGCTATGTCAGACTCGTTTTCAGCAAAGTCGGATGTTTCAAGGCCAAGGCCCTGAAGAAAATCTATAGACGCATTAAATGTTCTGTCTTTTTTTGCTCCTGCTCCTTCAGGGGGAGAAGAAGGATTAACGAGAAAATTAGAATTAATTTTAAAATAGTCATTAAATATATTGTATTGAATAACCACTTGATTGTTGCTGGTCCATTGATATAGAGAATCATTAATTTTTACTTCATTTTCCGAAAAACCTTGGGATTTAAGATTCTCCCGGACCGTTTGAAGCGCTATAATACTGGGATTTTTTTTCTTTACTTTGTAGACATTGATTCTATCCGGAAAATTCGGAAGATCTCCGGATAAAGTATTGATCCTATAATTTATATTCTCAATTTTTTGAGCCGGAAAAGAAACCCTGGGAAGCTTGCCGAATTTTTCCTCAGGCGGAAGAGGGGGAGTTGGGAAAAAAAGATTCTTCATAATTAATCCACCCTTAAAAAAGATAAAAAGAAAAACAACAATAATAAGAGATGCTGTCAAAAGTTTTAAAGCTATTCTAACTTCTCGTGTTACATCAGCTAAATGAGCCATAATAAATATCAAATATCAAAAATCAACCCTTCGGCTTCGCTCAGGGCGAGAGATCAAAAAAAGACCTTTAATTGAGTATAGGTTAGAAGCTGTGGTAAAATCAAGCGTATGCACAGCTTTAAAAATGTAAGAGTAAGAATCGCTCCCAGTCCAACAGGTATTCCTCATGTCGGCAACACCAGAACCGCATTGTTTAACTTTTTATTCGCAAGGCACAATAATGGGGAATTTATTTTAAGACTTGAGGATACGGACCAAAAAAGGATTGCACCGGGTTCAAAAGAAGCTATCTTTGAAATTCTTTCTTGGCTTGGGATTGAGCCTGATAAAATTTACACTCAATCTGAGAGGCTAGATCTCTATAAACAAGCGGCAAAAAATTTACTTGAAAGAAAATTGGCAAAAGAAGACGAAGGAGCGATCAGATTCATAATTCCAAAAGGAAAAACCTTAGCGTGGAAAGATGCAATCGGCAATAAGACAATTGTTTTTAAAAGTGATGTAATTGAAGATTTTATAATTCTCAAATCAGATGGTTTTCCCACATATCATTTGGCAAGCGTAGTTGATGATCATGCAATGAATATAAGCCATGTTATTCGCGGCGATGAATGGATTTCATCGACTCCCAAGCACTTACTTTTATATCAAGCGTTTAATTGGGAACCTCCTGTATTTGCTCATTTGCCTGTAATTTTGGGTCCGGATAAAACAAAATTATCAAAAAGGCATGGGGCAAAATCTGTTCTTGAGTATAGAGATCAAGGATATCTTCGTGAGGCCCTCTCAAATTTCATGGCCTTGCTTGGATGGAACCCGGGGGAAAATCAAGAAATAATGAATCTTCAAACGATGATTGATTTGTTCGATTTAAAAGATGTTAATACGGGAAGTCCAATTTTTGATATTAAGAAACTTGACTGGATAAATGGAATTTATATAAGAAGCTTTAGCCAAGAAGAATTGATACAAAAGCTTAAAGAGTATGCAGATAGAACAAATCTTAAAATTCCTGAAACAGGAGCGCTCCCAAAACTAATTGAACTGGCACAGCCAAGGATGAGCACATTTCAAGATTTTTTTGTACTTATTGAACCTGTCTTTTCCTTTAAAAAAGAAGTACTAAATCGGGAAGAGGTAGATCTTGCAAAGATAACGATAGGAAAGCTTCAGGAACTCAAAAGCTGGACCAAGGATTCAATTCTTATCGCGCTGCGTAAATTAATGGAAAAACATAAAGTCAAAATGCCGTTTTTTTATGTTTTAATCACGGGAAGAAGAGAAGGCCTGCCTCTTCCTGAAATAATTGAAATTTTAGGTAAAGATGAAACCTTGAGAAGGTTAAAAGAAGCAATATAATGAATTTATTTGCCCAAATTATATCTGCTATTTCAAATCCGATTGTAGTTTCCGCACCTATATTTTATGCCTTAATTTTTAAGACAAGCGGAAACATGTTGTATTCTCTTCAGTGGACATTTGCTTCATTTTTATTCGCGGCAACCGTTGCTCTGTTTATCTTTTACGGCGTAAGGCAGGGATTTTTTTCGGATCTTGACATAACAAAACAGAAGGAAAGGAAAACCGTCTTTATTTTTACGAGTTTTATCGCGTTTATTTATCTGATATTGGTTTTTATTCTTAATGGTCCCAAAGTTCTCTTGGTAGCGCTTGGCGGACTTCTCCTGGGGCTTGCTCTTGCAAGTCTTATAAACAGAAAAATAAAGGCGAGCCTTCATCTTGCTGTTTTTTCTTCTTTTACTATGGTATTGGGAATTTTGTACGGGGGAATTTTTTGGATAGCATTATTATTGGCGCCGGTTGTTGCCTGGTCAAGAATAAAACTTAAGAGACATTTTTTGTCTGAGACTATTGTTGGAGCCGGACTCGGAGTTTTTCTTGTTATTCTTGTTTACTTCGTTGTAAAATATTTTGCATAAGACATGGATAATCATAATATATTGCAGTCATTTGGTTTTGCATTTGCGGGGTTAGTTCATGCATTTAGGGAAAATAGAAATATAAAAATTCATTTCTCAATTGCAATTTTAGTTATGGCAGCTGCAATCCTGCTCCACATTACGCTTCCTGAGATTATTTTATTGTTAGTAATGATAGTTATGGTAATTTCTGCGGAAATGATTAACACTTCAATTGAAGAGATGATAAACCTTATCACAACAGAGCGAAGAGAAGAAGCAAAAATCGCAAAAGATGTGGCAGCGGGAATGGTTTTGATATTTTCAATCGGATCAGCAATTGTGGGAATAATGGTATTTGCCCCTTATATTCTTAAGCTTATCTAATTCTTGAACCCGGAGATGCTTCTTCCAAGACCGTGAGCGGGATAGGCTCGCCTCTTGTGTCCGCACTTACTCCCATTCCATTGTGGCGGGAGGTTTGGTTGTGATATCGTAAACCACGCGAGAGATATTAGGGACCTCATTGACTATCCGAGATGAAATTTTCTGCAGGATGTCATAAGGAATTCGAGACCAAGCAGCTGTCATTACGTCGTTTGACTCAATAATTCGAAGAGCAATAACTTCCCCAAAAAAACGCCCGTCACCTTTTACCGCGACAGATTCTGCCCCTGTCATTATGGGAAAGGACATATAAACTTTATCAATTAATCCTGCTTTTTCCAGTTCTTCTAAAACAATTTTATCTGCGATTTTTATTTTTGATAACCTTTCCGGTGTTACTTCTCCTCTTATTCGAACAGCATATCCGGGACCGGGAAATACTTGTTTTTGTACGAACCCATCCGGAAGTCCGAGATCTTTTCCTATAGCTCTAACCTCATCTTTATAAAAAAATCGAACCGGCTCAAGCAGTTTTAATTTCATATTTTTCGGCAAAGCTCCCACATTATGGTGGCTTTTAATTTTTGAAGCATGTTTTGTTCCCTGACTTTCAATTACATCAGAGTAAATTGTTCCCTGCATTAAAAACTTAATATGCTTGTTAAATTTCTTTAGTTTCTTTACCTGCTGTTCAAAAATTTCAATATAAGATTTTCCTATTATTTTCCGTTTTTCTTCCGGATCCGTGATTCCTTTCAATCTTTTAATTGTTTCCTCTTGGCACTTAACGGTAGTTGGTTTTATTCCGAACCTTTTGAATATTCTTAAAACATGCTTTTTTGTTCCCGCTCTCATTAATCCATTCTCAACATAAACCGGAATAAATCTTTTACCGATAGCTTTTGCAACAAGAGTTCCTGCAACGGTTGAATCAACTCCTCCCGAGACGGCGCCTATTACGT
Source organism: Candidatus Levybacteria bacterium RIFCSPLOWO2_12_FULL_39_17 (assembly GCA_001782675.1). Lineage (GTDB taxonomy): Bacteria > Patescibacteriota > Microgenomatia > Levybacterales > GWA1-39-11 > GWA1-39-11. The sequence goes on along the minus strand of MFPJ01000004.1, from coordinate 11,636 downwards.
ATTTCTCTCCAACATCTTTATTAATTTGATCAATCAGACCGTCAATGTCAATTTTCTTACTCGATAGTTTAATCTTGCAAATTCTTGAGAAGTTCCTAAGTATTTGCGTTCCATTTTTTGTATGTTCCACTTCAGGATGGAATTGAACACCGAAATTGTTCGTATAAAAATTTCCAACAAAAGCATATTTTACCGATTCGGTTGATCCAATTATTTCAAAGCCTTTCGGAATACTAATAATTTCATCTCCATGGCTCATCCACACTGTGGAGGATTTAGGTAATTTATTTGTAATTTGATCCCGACCTAATCGGGATGAAATTTTTAAAATTGCGGGACCATATTCTTTGCGCCCTGAGACAATCTTGCCTCCCAGCAGTTTTGACATTAGCTGCATGCCATAACAAATACCTAAAGTAGGAATTCCGAGTTTAAATAATTCCCTTGAGACAGAAGGCGAATCTTTTTTATAAACAGACGAAGGACCGCCGGACAAAATTATTCCAAGCGGTTTATTTTTTGAAATTCTTTCTTTCGCACTTTGAGGTTCGACAATTTCCGATTTTATCCCTAGGTCCTTAAGTCTTCGTGAGATTAAATGAGTGGTTTGCGAGCCGAAATCTATAATTAGAATCATTGTTTTACATATAGCTTTTTCCGGGATTAGTTATCAAAATATCATGCGGATGACTTTCTACCAACGACTGTTGGGTTATTTGTATAAAGTGAGCTTTCTTGTGAAGCTCGAGTATATTTTTTGCGCCAATATAGTAAAATCCTGACTTTACTCCTCCCAATGCAAGTTCGATGACTTCCGCGACAGTTCCCCTTACAATTACCAAGGCCTCCACGCCTTCAGCAATCAAAGTCCTGTCCTTGTAGTTTTTGCCATGAAATTCATCCTCACTTTTTACTTTTGCGCCTTTCTTCATAGCAGATTCCGATCCCATCGCGCGATACTCTTTAAAGACAAACTTTTTTCCATTTGTTAATATACTTTTGAATCTTTGCGGGACGCGGGAAGGAGGAAGCAGTTTTTTCTTTCCGGAAGATTCTTCGGTTGATGCAAAAAATTCACCCATCATGAGAGTTGAAGCGCCGGCGGCCAAAGCCTTCACCATATCTCCCGAATATGTAATCCCTCCGTCTGCAATAATTGGTGTTCCGGTTGCCTTAGCCGCTTTAGCAGTTTCTCTTATTGCAGTAATTTGAGGAACTCCCATGCCGCTTATTATTCTTGTTGTGCAAATTGATCCCGGTCCCATACCTACACGAAGAGCATCTGCGCCTGCTGAGATTAAAGCTTTTGCTCCTTCATATGTTGCTATATTCCCGGCTATAACCTCCATTTTCGGATAATGGGTTTTTATATAAGTAATAGTGTCTATCTCAAATTTAGTATAACCGTGAGCGGAATCAATTAATAATACATCAGTCCCTGCTTTAACCAGAGCTTTTACTCTTTCTTCAAATCCCGGACTTGATCCTATTGCCGCTCCTACCGGGAGCTTGGATTGTTGTGAGATTTTCGAATGGGCATTTTTAACTTTCTCAACTTGCCTTACTTGTTGGGATATTGGTAAATTACGATGTATTATCCCAATTCCTCCAATTTCAGCAAGCGCAATTGCAAGTTTATGTTCTGTTACCGTATCCATGGGGGATGATACAAAAGGAATTCTTAGCTTTATTTTACGGGTTAAATTTGTGGAAAGGTCAATTTCTGCTCGTGTGAAATCGGAATATCCGGGGAGAAGAAGAACATCATTGAAAGTTAATCCTAAGGAAGAGATTGAATTTTGGGGCTCCATAATTAACTGTAGCAAAATTAAAAATCTTTGTCAATATTTTTTCTTCCTTACAAGATCCTTACGTCTCTCTGGGATTTTCTGAATCTTCAAACATTATATTGTTATCTATGAAAATTGCCCAAATTGCGCCCATGGGCGAAACTGTCCCGCCTAAAAAATATGGAGGCACCGAGCGTGTTGTTCATGCGCTCACTGAGGGTTTGGTAAACAGGGGCCATGAAGTGACTTTGTTTGCAAGCGGTGACTCAAAAACAAGCGCCAATCTCATCTCGGTATATCCAAAATCCTTGAGAGAATCTCAGTATAAAAATCCTTATGGTGCCGAACAAATCGCAATGTTGAATGTGGGGACTGCTTACAAGATGCAGGATAAGTTTGATATTATTCAGGATCACGCAGGTTACATTTCTCTTCCTACCTCAATCCTTGCAACTACCCCGGTAGTTATGACTTTGCATGGAGCCCCATCTCCTGATGGGAAAAGACTTTATGAAAGTATTGCCGCTGATTCAAATAATCCCTATTTTGTGAGTGTTTCTTATGCCCAAAGAAAGCCAATGCCAAGCCTCAATTACATCGCAAACATTTACAATGGACTTGAAATGGAAAATTATCCGTTTGCTAATGAAAATGATGGCTATCTTCTATTTGTGGGCAGAATTCATCCGGATAAAGGGCTTCATCATGCAATTGAGGTTGCCGAATTTTTAAATCTTCCCTTAATAATTGCCGCCAAACTGGATACTTCACAAATCCCTTATTACAAGAGGTATATTGAACCAAAACTTTCGGATAAAATTACTTGGGTGGGTGAAGTGACTACTCAAAAAAGGAATAAATTAATGAGGGCTCTTTGTCTCCTGCATCCAATTGAATGGCGTGAGCCCTTCGGCTTAACCCTTATTGAAGCAATGGCGTGCGGATGTCCGCCGGTAGCATTCAGAAGAGGATCGATTCCTGAGATTATAAAACATACAAAGACAGGATTTATTGCTGAAGACACTACGGAAATGATTGAATATGTCAGGTCAATCGGCAAAATAAAAAGAAAAAATTGCAGGACATACGCCCTTCAAAAATTTAATGCTGAAAGGATGATTTTCGAGTATGAACAGCTTTATGAAAAGATTTTAAGGATAAGCAAAACAGAGATATTTAAATCTCCGGTCATAAAATCTCCAATAAAAAATTAAGCCTCAATTGCTTGACTCGTTTTCTTGCCATGTGTTAACTTAATTCATTCTGTCTCATGAGAAAATTATCAATAAGTAAATTGTTATTCAGGAAATTAATGCATGACAGCCTCTTGTCTCTTGTTTCCAAGGATGGAATTTATGCTTCCGGAAAAGATGAAATTTATGGGTGTATTTTTGGAAGAGACAGCGCAATTACAATTCTTAAAATTATTCGAGCATGTTCCAACTCCAAAACAGACATTTTGGATAAAATTAAATTATTTGAAATTTCAAAAAGAGCGCTTATTGGTCTTGTCGCTCTTCAAGGTAAAGAGGTTAATATTGACAGTGGAGAAGAACCGGGTAAATTCATCCATGAATACAGAAGGGACAATTTCGATCATCTGATAAAACGGGAAAAACCTTGGTATGTTTATCCGGATGGGATTCTTCGCAATTTTGACTCAATTGACTCAACGCCCCTTGCTCTTATTGCAATTTATAAATACTGGAAGTTTACTCGTGATGGAGAATTTTTGCTTCATGTTCTTCCGGCAGTTGAATCGGGTCTTGATTGGATAATGAATTATGGAGATCGTGATCGGGATCATCTTCTGGAATATGGAGTTCACCCGCAGAGGACACACGGAGGCCTTTTGGTTCATTCTTGGACCGATTCGCTTGAGTCTTTACAAAAAGCGGACGGCTCACTGCCTTCTTATCCAATAGCTCCTGTCGAGGTTCAGGGATATGCTTGGCTTGCATTAAGACTATGGGCAAATTTTTTCAAGCAAAACAAGCTTGGAATAGACAATCAAGAATACTCGGTGAAATTAAAACATTTTGCAAAAAATTTAAAAAGAAACTTTAACAAAAATTTTATTTTCAAAGACCAAGGGCTCCATTACGCGGCGCAGGCTTTAGACGGAAATAAAAATAAAGTTAAAACAATTACGGGAAACCCTCTCCTTCTTTTATGGGCGTCATATCGAAAGCAAGGAAAGAAATATTCCATAATTGAACCCAAGTATATCCCGGATATTGTCAGGCGAGCTTTTGAACCGGATCTTTTTGATAAAGATGCGGGAATTCGAACAATGAGCACTAAATCCCCAACTTTTAATCCGAAACAGGACTCATACCACAACGGGAGTTTCTGGCCCAAATTAAATGGAATGGTCCATGAGGGATTGGTCCGTTGGGGATTTATTTCAGAAGCGGTAAAATTAAGAAAAGCATCGCTTCGTCCAATTAAATATTTCGGAACTCCCATTGAACTTTACACAAAGGATGAAAACGGTTCGTATCAGAGATATAAAAATTCAGGCGGTCAGGAAGCTTGCAGAATTCAAGCTTGGACTGCCGCAACCGCGCTGGATCTTTTAACTCACAGAAAAAAGAGAAAATAGTTAACTTACAAAATACCCCTTTATAAAATAGAAAAAAAGAACGAGGTGAAGGATCGAAAAAATTAATCCTATTAGAATTTTTAAACTGACATTTCGTATTTTTGAAAGAGCAATAAAGAAGCCATATGCTATGAGAGAGTATCGGGGAATAGAGCTTAATGTGCCGGTCAGCGTTGGAAGCATCAGCGCAGCCAGAGAGTAAAGATTAAGAGAAAATTCAAAAGAAAAATCTTTCTTTTTAAAGTTTAAATATAAAACCCAAAGCAATACGGCAAAGACTATAAGGAAAACGGATAATTCCAAAAAAGCAATCCAATATTGAAAATTTAAATCTGCTGTTATTAGAATTTTAAGATATCGAAAAAATACCTGCGGGAGAAAAACGAATCCTGTACTTATTCTATTTGCGCCAAAAGCTTCTTGTGAATGATAGAAATAAAGAGGGTCTCCCGTTCTGAAAAATAAAAATATTGAGTAAGCAGCAAGACCTAATATTGGCGATAGAGCAATTAAGATATTAAATAATTTATTTCCCTTTTTTGCCTCAAATACCGAAAACAGAAAAGGAATTATTAAAAAAAATCCCTGTAATTTTGTCAGAGAGGCAAGGATACAAAAAAGCGCAGCCGGTTTGAAATTTCTTTTAAAAATAAAAAATAGGGCTAAAGAAGCAGTGGCCAGAAAAAGGCTTTCAGAATAAACTGTTATGAAGAAGAAAGCAGAAGGAAACGAAAGCAAAAAAATGAGGGACCAATAATCATTTTTTCTCTTAAGAATAAGATTCGTAATTCTGTAAAAAAAATAGGAGCCTGCGATCAAAGATAACCACGAGATCAAAAGACCTGAAACCAAAGGGTTAAATATCGGCAAAAGATTTACGAGGACAGGATAAAGAGGAAAGAAAGCCTCCTGATACTGCTGGTAACCGAATTTTGCAATCATAATATAGTGCGCTCCGTCAAAACCGGCAAGAGGAGAGAGTATCTTAGGTTCATAAACCTCAACGATGCTTTTAAAAGGAAAATCAAGTTGGAAAATGGGAATTTGATTAATGCCAAGGACAATAAAAAGGTGAACAACAAAAAAAATAATAAGAATATAGAATAAAGCCCTCACAAAACGAGTATATCAAATCTTATGCTTTATATTTTCACCTTTAACAAATCCCGATTGATTATTTTAGACCCCATTCCTATTATTTCCTCTTCAAACTGGAAACCTTTTTCAATAGGATTCCATACAAAAATGGGCTTCTTGTAATGGTAGGCAATTACCATTTCCATTAAGACATTTCCGCCGATATAGCCTTTCACCCCTTTCTTTTCATTATTCACGACAAGAATCGCGTCGGATTCGATAACTTTTTTAAAGTGATCATCCATAAGATTTTTCTTTAAGCGATAATGCTTCTCGTTTGCAAACCAGGTTTTATAATCCTCAACCTTAAAATTTCCGGTCCGCTTCATTGTACGGGCAGTTTTTGGAACTTTAACATGAAATCCCATTTTCTTAAGATTCTTCTCAATTTCAAGCGCGCTTTTGTAGAAAGAAGCGGAGCAGCAAATAGTTATTGTTTTCTTGTGGTTCGGTCCTTGATTTCTATAACTCATCCCCAAATTATAGCAAAAAAGTTTTTAGTGAATTTCTGCGAGGACTCTTGCAGGGGCGCCGTCGATCTCAAGTTTAATCGGAAAAGCATAAATCTTAAATTCTTCATTCTCAAGTTCTTGCAGATTTGTCAGGTTTTCTATTATCAAGATTTCGTTCCTCAATAAAATCCTGTGAACAGGGAAAGGTTCATGATCCACGCTGCACATATCAACTCCCACCATTTTAACTTTCTTATTAACTAAATATTCCGCTATCTCCTTGGTGATGGCCGGATAATTGTCGTAGTATTCTGATTGGTGGTAAACTTCCGAAATGCCCGTGTAAAAAAGCACAATATCCACTTGCTCTATATTTGTGCTTTTTATTGCGTCTAAATCAAACTTTTTATCACTAATTTTTATTAACACGCCTTTACCGATAAATTTATCTACAGAGATTTGGTCTAGGCTTCGACCATTTTTTACCATGTGTCTGGGAGCATCTATATGCGTCCCCGCATGAGTTCCAATGCTAACATAATGGTCTTCGTATCCGTCTTTTTCAAGAATTCCGGCTGGTTCAATTTTTGTCTTAGGATCTCCGGGATAAACCGGAGTTTTTTCATTTATTACAACTGATAAATCAATCCATTTCATAATTATTCCCAGCCTTTATCGGCATAGTGCCAGGACATTTCTTTTTCGATAATTACTTCAAAAATTCTTGTCTTATCTGTTATATAGCTATCATCCATAAACTTTCCATATTTCTTCCAAAACATTTTCCTAAATTCAACCGGAGCATCTTTTTCTTTATACCATTTAACTTTTCCCCAGACAAGATAAGTTTCTCTTCCGCCAAAACAAAGCATAATTTTATTATTTTCTTTTATGTTTTTAAAAGCCCTGGTTATTATATCGGTTTCAAACCAAATCTTGCCCTGATCGAATATAAACCAAATAGGTTTTACATGCGGGTTTCCCTTCGTATCACAAGTGGCAAGATAAACAATCTCCGACTTCAAAAGTCTCTCAATTTCCCTTTTATTTAACGCCATATTTTCCCTGAAGCAATTATATCAGAAGCTGTTACTTTGTTGCCTTGAGGGAGAAGAGGAGGGGGATTTGGATTTTTTTGTCTTTTAGAACATATTGTCCTTTTTTATTTTTTTCCATCAGACCCGGAAATTGATCATACATTGTATAAGGAAACTCATGAATATATTCTATTTTTAACCCCTCGTTAATCAAAGAATTTATTATGTCCTCAAGAGTGTAGTTCCAATTATAGGTGAAACCTTTTATGTCAGCACTCCAATCGGTATAGGTACCGTTTGAGTCATCAATATGCGGGCCTTTTTGAAAGTACTTATAATCAATCTTAAGGTCACAGCTTAGAATATTTGTGAAGGGATGGAGCTCAACTATGTAAAACATGCCTTTTTCTGAAAGAAAATGATTTACAATTTTTGCGAATTTCTTAATGTTTGATAACCACAAAAGCACTCCGTATGAAGCAAAAATAATATCAAATTTTTTATCGAGAACTTTGGGTAGATCATGTATATCAGAACAGATAAATTTTGCCGGGATACCAATTTCGCGGCTCAATTTCCTTGCAAGCCTTATCGATCTATCCGAAATATCGACTCCCGTAGCATCTGCCCCCCGCCTTGCCCAGGATAAAGTATCCATGCCAAAGTGGCAAAGGAGGTGCAGAAGTGTCTTTCCGCGGACATTTCCTACTTCCTGAATTTCCGTTGCCTGAAGACTGGTTTTTCCTTTTTTAAATTTTTCGAGGTCATATAATTTTGAAGAGGCGTGAATGGGTGTTGCTTTGTTCCACCAATCTCTATTTATTGCGGCATAGTTTTTCACTAATAAAGTTTTAGAAAGTTCTAAGAGATATGTCAAGTCCGATTTTTCGGAATTGTTCGCAATAGAATCTATTTTGTCCAGTTGTCCAGTCAACGGGATAAAAAAATAAATTCCAAAATGACAGATGTTTTAAAAGTTTATAGGAAGTTTTTTGCCGCAAGATGAATGGATTCGATATATCTTTTGTTTCCTATTTCGTGCTCTGTTTTTCTTATTGAAACCAAATGTTTTTGTTTTGAATCGATTTGTTCAAAGGTTTCTTTAACTCTTTTAATTAAAGACCTTGCTTCTTGGGATCCGTAAAGCATAAGAATCTTTTTTGCTTTTATATTCTTCGCAAGATTTGATGAATTTAATTTTGTAAAATCTTCGTAGCGATAAGACATGAGAGCAGAAAAACTTTCCTTCTTTTTATTCGAGAGATCCTCTTTAAAATATGGGGATAAAGAACAAAGAATAAGCCCTGAAGTCCTAACTTTTGTCGATGCGACAAACGCAATCATTGCGCCATATGAAAATCCCAGTATATATTTTTTCCTCGCCTTTATTTTTTTATAAAGTTTTAAAAAATATTCAGTATTTTCGGAAACTGTGCTCTTCTTCCATTCGATCTTGACTAAAATCGGGAAATAATCTTCGCTTTCAAGAATTTTCGAAATCTCTTGATAAGCCTTATTTTTGGGGTGTTGCCTGAAGCCCGGGATAATAAAAATAACTCGCCTTTCTGCCATCCGGGGATTATAACAGACCTGAAGCTAAAAATTCAAATTGTATTGATTTCGCGCCCTAATTAGTTAAGAAAGAAGCATTTTCAGACAAGCCCAGGCTTCTAGGTGAAGATGTTCTATGTGATTCTATTACCTCCTCATAACTTTCAATAATGTTTTTTACAACTCTGTCTAGACCAAACCTTTTTTTTATTCTTGCTCTGCCGGCTTTACCCATTTGTTGTGATAATTTAGGACGGTTAAGAAGATATATCAAACTTTCGGCTATTTTACCGGGGTCTATCTTGTAAGAAGCAGTTTCATCCGTCATCACTCCACTTACACCATGTTGAACCACAAGTGGTTTTCTAAATGTTCTCTTTCCTACCACCGGCAGACCTGCTGCCATGGCCTCCATAACAGCCATCCCTTTACCAAGTGCCGGATAACAAAAAACATCTGCCACAGCATGATATTTTCTGATATTGTATTCGCCATTTAATACGAATAATCTGTTTTTGAGGTTATTTTTTTCTATTAGCTCTTTTAAGAAGGGTTTTACAAGATTTGTTTCGTCATCTCCAATAATAAATAACTTTGCTTCAGGTATTTGGCTTGCAACCTCAATAAATCCCCTGGCCAGCTTATCAATTCCCTTACCCTGCTCAAGCCTTGAAAGACAAACAATTACCTTGTCCTTTTTATGAATTCCTAGAATCATTCTGGCTGCGGATCGTTCGCGAGTTGTAACTGGGAGAATATTGACATCAACTCCATTAAGGATAGAGATTATTCCGTCTTTTTTTATACCATTTTTAGTAAGCTCTCTGGCAGTGTAAGGACCAATTGTTATGATTTTTTCGGCACCATTTCTTAACTCAGCTACTATGAAAGGGTAATCCTGCGAATCATACATATGATGTTCGTGAGTAATTAGGGGCAGATTGAGTGAAGTTCTTGCAAGTTGGCTATTTACCATTGATGTTCTACACTGTGTATGAATTATCTGAGGGCTGCAGACTCTTGCAATTTCCAAAATTCTTCTCTCAGTAATTTCCTTTATTCTGGGACTCCTGCTTATGGGCATTATGTGAAGATTTACCTTAGGGGAAATGTGATTTGCGAGTGGGCCATCGCCTGAAATAAGAGTTACAGATATTCCTTTATCGGTTAGCGAATTGACTAAATTTAAGGTATATTTTTCTGTTCCGCCATATATAAGATGCTTCAATACAATTAATACAGATTTAACCATTTATTTACTCGATGAAAGTTAATGCGGTGCCTCGTTTTCCGGCGCGTCCTGTCCTTCCTATTCTGTGAATATAGTCGTCGTATGAAGTTGGGGCATCATAATTGATTACATGTGTAACATCTTCAATATCAAGTCCACGGGAGGCAACATCTGTCGCGATTAATATTTGAAGCTCATCATTTTTAAATTCATCGAGCGCCCTTTGACGCTGATTTTGTGATTTATTGCTATGGATTGCGGCTGTTTGGAAACCGCGTTCGCTTAGCGCTCGCGCTAACTTCTCCATTCCCCATTTTGTCCTGCCGAAAATGAGTACCTTATCAAATCCCGGCTGGATTAAGAGATCGTGGAGGACGTCTATCTTTGGGCGGTTACCCGTGAGTCTTATTATGTCCTGTTCTATGTTTTCCGCAGTAGCCTGTTGTTTGACAGAAACAGTCACGGGATTTATTACAAAACTGCGCAAAATATCCTGTGTTTTACCGTCAACCGTTGCAGAAAAAAACAATGATTGACGTATTTTGGGGAGGAGTGAAATGAGATATTTAATGTCGTTTATGAATCCTATGTCAACCATGCGGTCAACCTCATCAAGAACTACATTTTGAAAGAGCATTAAGTTTAGTTCTCCCCGCCCTATTAAATCTTTAAGTCTTCCCGGAGTACCGATAACAAAATGCGGTCGGTGTCTTAAAGCATATGTCTGGCGTTTAATGTTGGTTCCGCCAATGGCGGCTACTACCTCCAAACCCGTTCCTTTTGCGAATATGCGAAATTCGTCGCTAATCTGGATCGCAAGTTCCCGAGTTGGAACAACAATTAAAACCCTTTGATTCCGGTCAAGATACGATTTATTAATAAGTGAAATAAGAAAGGCAGCAGTTTTACCTGTACCCGTATTTGCTATGCCAATGATATCCCGTCCGGCGAGAATCTGAGGAATTGCCTTTTCCTGGATTGCCGTAGGAACAGAGTATCCATGCTCCTCAATGTTTCGTTTCAGCTTGTCTACTATATTGTAGTCTGAGAATTTCACGCTTGATATATGCTCAAGGTATGCGTTTGTCTCTTTCGCCTTTTTTATAAAGAGGTTTGGATCAAGCTTTTTTCCCAAATGACGGAATCCGCCTCTTGCCGGGATATTTCTCCTTTGGCTTTGAGGACGGACGCCATAAAAATTATTACCATTTCTTTGATGGCTATGATTTCTTTGCTTCGAATTGTACATGTTTTATCTTTCCGGCCTTGGCGTGGCTTCTTTTACCGCGATTGAACGGCCATTAAGTTGCGAACCATTAAGCTGATCTAAGGCTTCTTTGGCCGCTTCCGGTGTTTCCATCTCAACGAATCCAAAACCTTTTCCTTGTCCGGTCATTCTGTCTACAATAACTTTCGCGGATAAAACTTTACCGATTTTTGAAAAGTGCTCTTCAAGTTGCGCGTCAGTTGTTGAATAATCAAGGCTTCCTATAAATAATTTATTTGTCATTAATTTTCACCTCCCATCGTCCTCCGAAGCTTTATGCAAAGGAGGGTTTCTTTAAAATTAAAATGGTGCAAAAATACCTCTGCTTAAAAGTGAAGTCGTTTAATGTGGGAAGAAGATACAAATGTGGAAAATTGAGGTATCTTTTATCTTTTTAAAAAACTAATTCAAAATATAAGCAGATGTACTCGCGCACAATCTGCGACTTGAATACATTGTACCATGCATGAAACCATAAAGCAAATTATAGGTTAACTACAAGACACATTATATGAGCGCGCCGTGCTTTGATACAAATTCTCGTGTAGGATTGGATAGTAAGAGGT
>MFPJ01000003.1 GCA_001782675.1 Candidatus Levybacteria bacterium RIFCSPLOWO2_12_FULL_39_17 | reverse complement strand
GGGATAAGCATATTTATAAGGAGCTTAGGGATAAGTGGATTAAGAAACACAAGGATTTGCAGGAGGCATTTTGGGCAAAGCATGGAGATATAATTCATGATTTTATTAATAACACTAGAAATTTTGCGGTAGGTTCGGTTTCAGGCCTTATGATTTTATCAAGCCCTGCAGTTGGTCTTCTTTCCCCCACCAGTTCCTTGGCAGTTAAGGAGGAGAAATTGCCCATGGAGAGGAAAGTGTTTTTAATAGGCGATCTTTCAAATGTTTTACCACAAGAGGTGCGAGAATTAACCGAGGATGAAGAAAAGAAAGTTGCGGAAATATTAATCAGGGATTTTGGACTTAAAGTTTCGGCCACGCTTGACGGGAAAAGACTCAATAGAAGTTATGGATACATAGGGGCAGAACAGCATTTGGCAAGATATCGCGGAGACACAATGGCGACCCACTTTATTCCGCCGGCCGGCGGATCGGATAATTTTGTGAAACATTACTCATCAGGAATGGCTCCGGGATTGGGTGCCTGGGGATATTTTGCGAATTCCCAAAATGAGATGACGGAGCAAGATTTGCTTCGGGAAAAATATTACATTGCAGTTCAAACTTTTTTGGCGCCCGGATTTCATGAAAATGTTCGTGAATATATAATTTTTTTCAAGTTTCGAAAGATGCTTGTTGTAAATCCACACAATGGCCGGGCCATAGTTGCCGTTATTGGAGACGCCGGTCCTGCAGAATGGACGGGAAAACATTTAGGGGGAAGTCCCGAGGTAATGAAATATCTCGAAAGGGTTGATGGCGCGCGAAAAGGACCGGTTTTGTATTTTTTTATTGATGATCCACAGGATCAGGTGCCGTTAGGACCAATAGATATTAAATAGCTGAAATAGTTGAATGGTTAAAATAGTTATTTTAAACTAAACCATATAGCCATTTTAGCTATTTAGCCATTTTGAATTTTATGCTAAAGCATTTTTATAGTTACCATGTTGAGATAGATTCGCTAGTTTTGGAGATCGAGTCTTTGGAAATAGAAGATCATGAGAAAAAGAATTTAATTTCACTTGCCGAATCCCATGTCCATCACGCTGTAATTGATTCGATTCTATCAAGTTTAAAAAAAGAAGAAAAACAAGAATTTTTAAAGCTTCTGAATTCTAAGAACCAGGAAAAAATATGGAAATTTTTAAGGGATAAAATTAAAGATGTTGAGGAGAAAATAGAGAAAACCGCGAGTGAAGTTAAAAATCAACTTTTAAAAGACATTACAGAAACAAAAGCCTGACAATACTTTGCTTTTAATTTTTCGGTAATCTTATCTCGCAAGTTGTACCTTTTCCAACCGTGGAGTCAATAGATATAAAACCTTTATGTCTTTGAATAATATTTTCAGCCAAAAAAAGTCCCAACCCCATTCCCTCCCTGGTATGATCTCTTCCTTTATAAAATCCTTCAAAAACATGAGGAAGGTCTCTTTTGGGAATACCGCGGCCTCTGTCAATAACGGAAATCTTATAGAAAGATTTATCGTGCGAAAGAGTAATTGTTATTTCAGACTGAGGCGGTGAAAACTTAACGGAGTTATGCAGAAGATTTGTGATTGCCTGAAGAAGCTTGTCAAAATCGGAATACAACATGTCATTTTTTTTATTAAGTTGGTCTTGGAGGACAACTCTATTTTTAGGATGACTTATTTTAAAATTTGACATTGCTCTGGCTAAAATCTCGCGGATACTATTTTCTTGCCAGTGGTATTTTAATTGTCCTGTTTTAATCTGCTCAACTCTTAATAATTCCCCCAAAAGCTTACTTAGTCTTATAGTCTCCGTTTCTAAAATATCTATCCATTTTTGAGGCAGAGCCTCTCCTTTTAAACATTTCTTCTTCATCATCTGGACATATCCCTGAATTGTTGTTGTGGGGGTTCTTAATTCATGAGCGGCCATTGAGATAAAAAGATCTCTGGTTTTTAGTGCGGTTTTTGTTTCATTGTAAAGTTTGGCATTCTGTATAGAAAGGCTTATTAAGGATCCAAAGAGCTTAAGAAGATTAAGTTTTTCATTATTAAAGTGCTTATCCTTTTTTGACTGAAGCGTTAAAAGTCCTAATGTTTTTTTATGATAAGCAATTGGAATAAGGACAAGAGACTTAATGCCATTTTTTAGAAGAGCAGGATGTATTTCCCGTAGTAATTTTGCTGAAAGAATGAAAGATTGCCCGGTTCTAAAAGACTTATACGCATATCCGTCAGATCTTGGCTCTGTTCTTGTTGATAAAGGAGCAGTTGTGTAAACTCGGTGTAAAACTCCCTTCTCTCCTAAAAAAATTGATCCATAGTCGGCTTGCGTTAGGTCAATAGCTTCTTTTACAGTGGCTTTGTAAATTTCCTCCAGCGTTTGCGCGGCAAAGAGTTTAAGTGCTGATTTATAGATTTTGCCCAACATATAATCCAACCCTCCAATTGACCGCCTATAGTATACAATTTCAGCGCTTTGCGCGCAACCGCTTCTTTACCAATTTCTTACACCCTTATTCTTCTACTCTTAATTCCCACCTTTACCATTTGTATATGGGCAAACTTTTTTCCAATTCCTTGATCTTTCATTTCTGGAACATATTCTCCTCACCTGTTAACGAGAAAGAAGTAAGACTCAATACCTCGTTCGTTAGGTGGAGTGCGGGGTTTACTTTTGATAATTTTTTAAAATTCTTTGGCTTCTTAAATCTCAAAAGAAACTCAGATTTAATATGGAGAACACGAGGCTGATTGTTATCAGAATATTGAACACAATAGGTTTCCTAATTGGGATTTTGATTGGCTTAAGAATCATTCTTAGATTTTTTGGGGCAAGTTCATCTGCACCTTTTGTTTCTTGGCTTTATTCAGTTAGCGAAGGATTGATCATTCCATTCAGGGGCATATTTAACGATATTAATCTTCAGGGTAATTCAGTTCTTGATATTTCGGCAATAGTTGCGGCAGTTGCGTACATAATTTTGATTTCCATTACTATTTCAATTATTAATTCTATTACTCGCCCGGCTCGGCCGGATCATGCTCATGTTTAAACCTAAAAAGTAGCGCTCCCGATTATGAGCGCTACTTTGTGAAGCTGAATTAGTATCTTGTTCCTGTCAATGCTCTTCCTATCCCAATCAGAATTACAGCCCCCACAACCGCAACAATGATGCTGTAAATATTGAAGCCTGTAACTCCGGGCTGGCCAAAAATGCTCATCACGAATCCCCCTACAACTGCCCCCACAATTCCCAAGACTATATCCATTAAAAGACCCTGTTGGGTATTTGTTTTCATTATAACCGAGGCTAACCATCCTGCTAATGCTCCAAAAATTATCCACAAGAGAATACTCATCTCAAATTCACCTCCTTCCATAATACGCCCAAAAATTTTAGAAATTTCAAATGATAAGCAAATTAAGGGATAGTAAGAGTAGAGTAAGAAAGCCTATTCTTTCATTACATATCCAAAACCGCGCATGGAGTGGATGAGGGGTTTCTCATGTCCCATATCTATTTTTTTTCTTAAATATCCCATGTAAACATCCACCACCCGGGTTTCAATATCGGGGGATGTAAGCCATATTCTATTTAGAATCATCTCGCGGCTTAGAACTCTGCCTTTATTGCTCATAAGGTATTCAAGAAGTTTGAACTCGGTTGGAGTCAGGTTAATAAAGTCTCTTCCCCGCTTTATTTCAAGGGTTGTCCTATCAAGTTCAAGATCGCCCACCTGTAATTTTGTATCCGAAGCATCTCTTAATCTGGCCTTAATTCTTGCAATTAATTCATTTCCATCGAAAGGTTTTGGGAGATAGTCGTCAGCTCCTATGTTTAATCCATGAATTATATCAGAGGTGCTGCTTTTCGCAGTCAATATTATAACCGGAATATTGAGATATTTCCGCTTAATTTCCGTACAAACGGTTTCACCACTAATCTTTGGTAATCCAAGATCAAGGATTACAATATCTGGTTTTGATTTTTTCAGGTGGGCCAATGCCTCGGCCCCATCTCCTGCGCTATCAACTGCAAAACCAACATCAACTAATAAATCTTTCAAATACTCCTGCAGTGCTAAATCATCCTCTACAATTAGAATTCTTTGTATCATAGTTGAGATTATATGCATTTAGCTTTCATGATTCAAGCTTTAAATAAAAACTCAACGCAAGCTTTAATATGAATCACAGGAATCAAGGAAATGTAAGAGTTATGTAAGAGAAATGTAAGAGAGTAATTACTTTTTACTTTTTTCTTTTTCTAACCTTTGAGAAATAGTGTTAAGTTTATCAACAACTGCCCTTTCAAGATCAACATTCGCGGCAATAGCAAGCTGAACCAAGGTAATTAGGACATCCGCAAACTCCTGATAAATATTCCTTCTGTCAAAGCGCTCCAATTTTGCCTTTCTCTGAAGTCTTAGTATCGAAAGGATATCATTACAAAGCTCACCTACTTCTTCATTAAGCTTCACTGTTTTTGTCAATATTTCTTTTTCACGGGGAGAACTTAAAGAGTATTCAAAATGCGTACTTTTATTTATCTGCTTAACCTTTTCTTCAATTGTTTTTAGATTCATAGATCGATTATAACACAGCAAAGTTTCAACAAAAGGCAATTTTTGTCTTATAATTAAGATAGTGAAGACAATTAAAGAAAATTTTGAAGAAAAAGATATTGCGCCACAATGGGACATGAAAAGAATAATAATTGGTGTTATTATCCTGCTGTCATTTCTTTTGGCCGGTTTTTTAATGATTTCTAAAGCGAATATTTCAAGGGAAAGCCCGGATGAAGGTGCCTTGGGAATTTCAAGCAGGCAAAATCAGGAAGAAAAAGCCCCGTCCCTTCCTACCAAAGAGGATGTGGAAAGGATTATAGTGGAAGCAAAAAACAATCTCTCAAATATTACCTCGGAAAATCTCACTTCTTCTCAGGCGGCTATTCAGAAAGTAATAACCGATTTGAAGAAACTCCAGGAAAATAAAAGCGCTGTTGGTGTGATTTGTGATCTTGTATGCAAAAAGTAGGAGCAACTAGTAACTAGATATTAGTAAATAGGAAAAACATCCCTAGTATCTATTATCTAGTCACTATTATCTACCTAAATATGTTTAAGAAACTTAAAAAACTTCTATCGTTGCTTGGGCCCGGTTTTATCACCGGCGCATCAGACGATGATCCTTCGGGAATTGCAACCTATGCCCAGACAGGCGCCCAGTTTGGTTATTCCCAGCTTTGGACCGCGCCCTTTTCCTTTCCATTCATGACAGTAATACAGGAAATGTGCGGAAGGGTTGGTATTGTGACGGGAAAAGGCCTTTCAGGAGTAATCAGAAAACATTATTCCCGCCCAATTCTTTTTGGGACCGTTGCTATCCTTTTTACCGCAAATACTATTAATATTGGAGCAAATTTGGGGGCAATGGCCTCATCTGCCGAGCTTATTTTAGGGATCCCTTTTTTTTTCTGGTTGCTATTAATAACAGCTTCCACTTTAATTCTTGAGATTTTTATATCTTATAAAGTTTATTCAAAATTTCTTAAATATCTTACGATTTCTTTACTTGCTTATGTCGCTGTTGTTTTTGTTGTTAAACAAGACTGGATTACAGTTCTTACTTCAACAATAATTCCAAGATTTTCTATTAGCTCGGCTTATATCATGAATATAGTTGCTATTTTAGGGACTACCATTTCCCCTTATCTTTTTTTCTGGCAGGAAGCAGAAGAGGTAGAGGAAGAAGTTGCTGCCGGGAAAATTGTTGCTATGGGAAGAGGAGTTCCAAAGTTCAGCAAGCAAGACATAAAAACTATGCGTCTTGATACAGTCTTTGGTATGTTTTTCTCAAATCTCGTGATGTTTTTTATCATTGCAACAACTGCCTCAACGCTTCATCTTAAAGGCATTACGAATATAGAAACAGCGAGTCAAGCGGCGGAAGCATTGAGGCCTCTGGCCGGTGATCTTACATTCATCCTTTTTTCAGCAGGTATAATTGGGATAGGGTTTCTTGCTATCCCAATCCTTGCCGGATCTGCTTCTTACGCGGTTGCGGAGGCTTTTGGTTGGAGAGAGGGGCTTTATAGGAAGTTAAAGCAGGCGCATGGATTTTATGGAGCAATAATTTTGGCGACTCTAATTGGCCTTTTGGTAAATTTTATTGGAATCCCTCCTTTTAAAATGCTTTACTATACCGCAGTTATTAACGGAATAGCCGCGCCTCCACTTATGGTAATTATTCTTTTGATTTCAAACAATAAAAGCATAATGGGAGAGCATGTAAATTCCGGATTCTCAAATTTTATGGGTATAATTATTACCCTGGTTATGAGTATTGTCGCGTTAGCTTTAGCGCTTGCCTTCATTAAAGGTTTTTAAAAACGCCTATTTTTGATAAAATCAGATTCACTATGGAAGAAGAGATATCTCGAGCTAAAATTTTGCTTGAAAAATTGGACATTAACGCTAAAAAAGTTCGAATAAACGAAATTGAAGCTGAATCTATGGCTCCTGAATTTTGGAAAGATACCAAAGGCGCATCTTTGAAAATGAAAGAATTGGCAGCTCTTCAGAAAGAAATCGAAAACGCAAGGAGGCTTTCGGAATTCATAGAATCAAAAAACACAACAGGGCTTAATTCTTTATTGAGCGAAATGGAAATATATTTTTATCTTTCCGGATCCTACGATAAAAATAATGCGATTATGACAATTCATGCGGGGCAAGGAGGAGCCGATGCTATGGATTGGGCATCAATGCTTTTCAGAATGTATACAAGATATTTTGAAAAGAAAGGATGGAAATATGATGTCTTAGATGAAACGGCGGGGGAGGAAGCCGGACTTAAAAGCGTAACAATAGCAGTTGAAGGAGATCATGTCTATGGATATTTGCGGGAAGAACAAGGGGTGCACAGGCTGGTTCGACTTTCACCTTTTAATGCCGATAATCTTCGCCATACTTCCTTTGCGCTGGTTGAAGTTTTGCCGGAAATTGAAAGTTCGGACATTGAAATAAAAGAAGATGATCTTGAATGGGAATTTTTTAGAGCTTCTTCTCACGGCGGACAAAATGTTCAAAAAGTATCAAGCGCGGTAAGGCTTAGACATAAACCAACGGGAATTGTGGTTACTTGCCAAACAGAGCGATATCAGGTGCAAAATAGAGAAAACGCGCTAAAACTTCTCAAAGCAAAAATTTGGGCAAAGGAACAAGAAAAACGAAAAGAAGAAGAGAAGGGTTTAAAAGGAGAATACAAAGCTCCCTCTTGGGGAAACCAAATCCGTTCTTATGTTTTACACCCCTATCAAATGGTTAAAGATCTAAGAACCAAAATTGAGACAAGTAATATTCAAGCAGTTTTAGACGGAGATCTTGATTTATTTATCGATGCCGAACTCAAATCTAGTCACTAGTTACTTGTTGCTAGTAGCCAGGACAATGGGTTGTAAAAGCTACTGAAATATGGTTTACTAAGGTGTATGGAAAAAGACAATATTATCCATAATTTTGATAATTCAACGGCTACTTCCGCTCCATCCTCAAAAACCCCAATAGTTTTATTTTTAATTCTTGCCGTCTTAGGTGTTCTCAGCGGTTATATAATTTCCCAACTTAGAGGATCTTCTATCATCCCTCTTGGCACAAAGAGCGCTATTGAAAAAAGTGGACTTAAAAAAGGACAAACCTTTGGATCTGCGGATGAAAAAACTTTTAAGGACACTACGGAAGGTGTGCTTAAGGAAGGAGGAATAGATGGTGAGGGAGTATTCCACTTGGAGCGTCCGGGGGGAGAATCTCAAAATGTTTATTTAACATCTTCACTTATTGATCTTTCTACTTTTGTTGGCAAAAAGGTAAAAGTCTGGGGAGAAACCCAAAAAGCAGAAAAAGCCGGTTGGCTTATGGATGTAGGCAGACTACAGGTTTTATAAAACAATTGACAAGTGACATTTAACATGTGACCAAAATTGTCAATTGTCAACCCCAATTAAATCGGGGTCAAATGTTACATGTTAATTTAGTGATGATTGAGTTCAAAAATGTTTCAAAAAAATTCGGTGGCACAAATTCTGTCCTTGATAACATAAGTTTTTTAATAGAAAAGGGCAGTTTTGTTTATCTTGTTGGTCCAACAGGATCCGGTAAAACAACAATATTCAGATTGATCATCCGCGATCTTTTCCCGACCGAGGGATCAATTACATTGGATCAATGGGATCTCTTCACATTGCCAAAGTCAAAAATTCCTCATTTAAGAAGAAAGGTAGGCGTAGTTTTTCAAGACCTTAAACTTTTGCTTGACAGGACAGTTATTGAGAATGTTATGCTTCCGCTGCAGTTTTCGGGGGTAAAGGATGAAGAGGCAAGAAGAAGGGCTGAGGAGATAATAATTGATGTTGGACTTGCGGAAAAACTTAATAAATTCCCATTGCAATTATCAGGCGGGGAAAAGCAGAGAGTTGCAATGGCCAGAGCATTAGTTTTTAATCCTGAAATTATTCTTGCGGACGAACCAACAGGAAATTTAGACATCCAAACATCCTTTCAAATATTAGATCTTTTAAAAAGCATTAACAAGAGAGGAGCAACTGTTTTTATGGCGACTCACAATGAGAAGTTAATTGATAGCGGAGGCGATAGAATAATTATTGTTGAAAGAGGAAGAATTGTAGAGGATAAAAAAGCTCGACAAAAATCAGCTAGAGCAGATCATGAAACAGGGAAAAAAGCAAAAGACGAAAAAGAAGAATTAAAAAAGGATAAAATAAAGCTTGAGTCTTTGGTGGAAGAGAAAGGAAAAAATGTATCTTAATACTGTAGCCAAATATATAAGAAGGTCGCCTTACCAGGCGTTTTCTGCCGCGCTCATTATGAGTCTTACCTTTTTTTCAATTTCCGTGTTTGCGTTATTAACAATTATTTCGGTGAGATTTATTTCTTACTTTGAATCCCGCCCGCAATTGACTATTTTCTTTAAAGATAATGCTAGCCGGGAAGATATCGGTCAGGTTCAAAAGCAGCTCGAGGATACAGGGAAGACATCCCTAATGGTGTATGTGTCAAAAGAAGAGGCTTTGAAAATTTATAAAGAACAAAATAAAAATGATCCAATATTGCTTGATTTGGTGACCGCTGATATTTTGCCGGCATCAATTGAAGTCCAGGCAAAAGAAGCAAGATATCTTTCGGACCTTGCGGGAATTGTTAAAGGATCGGAATTGGTTGAAGAGGTAATATTTCAAAAGGATATCGTAGATACATTGATCTCTTGGACTAATGCGGTGAGATATGTAGGTCTTGCCGTTATCGCAATTCTGGTGACAGTTTCCGTAATGGTGATAATAACGATAATTGGAATAAAAATTACGGTGAGAAGGGAAGAGATAGAAATTATGAAGCTAATCGGAGCATCCAATTGGTTTATTAGAGCGCCGTTTTTGCTCGAGGGAATATTTTATGGTTTTACAGGTGCTTTCATTGGAGGCGGCCTTGCAATTGGTCTTTTTTATTATTTCTCCCCCTCTCTCGAGGCATTCTTACGAGGAGTAGCTATCTTTCCTTTGTCTCCCGTGATTATGCTTGAATTGCTGCTTGTGGAGGTTATAATAGCT
>MFPJ01000002.1 GCA_001782675.1 Candidatus Levybacteria bacterium RIFCSPLOWO2_12_FULL_39_17 | reverse complement strand
AGGCTTTGTGAAAAAGTAAAACATCAAGCAAAAGAAAACAAAGAAGAATTAAACAAAGATGTCCAAGAAAAACTTTCTGAATATAAATTTAATGAAGCCATATCCTTTGTCTGGAACAGAATTGCTGAGATTGATAAAAAAATAAACAAAGAAGAACCGTGGAAATTGGCGGATGAAGATTTGAAAAAAACTCTTGAGGTTTATGTTTCTGATATTCAAACCATTGGAACAAACCTAAAACCTTTTCTGCCTGAAACTGCAGAAAAAATCTTGAAACAATTCTCCAGCAAAATTAAATCTGCCGCCCCCCTTTTCCCCCGCCAGAATTAGACGTAGAAATGGTAAAATTATTACAACTTACAGTTTATAATAGTTATAATCTTTATAAAAATTATAAATATTATAAAACGGGATAAAGAATAAATTATATGAAAAGAAGGATTCTTCTTGTTGTTTCAATCCTTTTGATCCTTATTGGGATTTTCTTGTTAATAAGGGTTGCGGCCGCAACAATTGCACCAAAAGGAAAAGGAGCGCTTCAGATAACGTCAAATATTAAAGCGCAGGTTTTTATTGATAACAAACCCTTGGGTGAAACACCCCTTTGCCGATGTGATCAGAAAGATACTATAAAACAGGGAGAATATGAAATAAAAATAGCCCCCGACGATAAAAAATTCCAACCCTTTGTAAGCAGAATTAAAATAAATCCGGGAGTACTAACGGCTATTGAAAGAATCTTCTTACCGGGATCGGGAGCAAGCGCCTCAGTCCTGACACTTGAGAAAACATCAGGTACTGATCCGCAATTATTTATTGCAACCATTCCTGAAGGAGCACTTGTCTCAGTTGACGGGGAATCAAAAGGAGTAACTCCGCTAAATCTCAAAAATCTTACTTCATCAGAGCATGAACTTGAAATACAAAAGCAGGCCTTTTCAAAAAAGACAATCCGCGTAAGAGCTGTACCTTCATACAAATTGATCCTAAATATTCTTTTAGGAACAGAGACAGGGCCTGATGAAACACAAGATGAGGCAATTACTCCTACTATAACACCTGCGCCGCCTACGCTTTCCCCCTCAAAAATTTTGGTCGAAATTTTAAATACACCTAACGGATTTTTAAGAGTCAGGGAAAGTCCCTCTACTCAAACACCCGAAATAAACAGAGTCAAGACAGGGGAAACATATCCTTTTATTGAAGAGAACGATGGTTGGCTTAAAATAGAATTAGGAGACGGGACAAAGGGCTGGGTAAGTAAAACCTATGCCAAAAAAATTGAAGAATAGTTATCCTGTAAAGTAAATAATAAATATTACAAGCAATACCCAAATTATGACGGAAGCAAGCAGAGATTTATCTGAGAGCAGCACACGGTCCGGGCTTTCCCCTTCCTGCTTTTCATAAATATCCTGAAGATAACGCATGAGGCCATAAACAACAGGGAAAATGGTCACCATTAACCATTTTCTCTGAAGATAGTAAGGTAAAAAATCAGGAAGAAGGATATCAAGAGATATTCTAATACCTCGAGGACTTTCAAGAAAAGTAAATAAAGAGTAGAATATAAAAGTTGAGGTTGCAAAAATGACAGTAAATGCCGAAAGCAAAGGCTCCGAATAATGCGAAAGACTTTGTCTAATTTCCTCAACTTTTGTTCCCGTGTAATTGTGAAGCAAAGTCAACTCAGACCTTCTCTTTCCGATTGCCAAAAATAAAGACAGCGAAATTGTGGTTAAGAGAAGCCAGACGGAGAGATGGTAACCCGTTATTGCCTCCCCTGCCAGAACTCGAAGTATATATCCCGCAGCAATAAAGAATATGTCAAAAATTTCAATCGATTTAAAAATTATGGAATATAACAACTGCAGAATTAAGTAGAAAAGAGCGATAAGAAAGAAGGCATTTCCAATACTTTTAGCAATAAATAAAGAAAGAGAAATAATTATAACAAAAATAACTATTGCCTCTCCTATGCTTATTTTCCCCTGTGCGATAGGTCTTACCCGCTTAAAAGGATGAAGCCTGTCTTTATTTAAATCCAAAACATCATTAATAATATAGGTCGATGAGGAAAGAAAACAAAAAGAGATAAACCCGAATAAAACTTTTATAAGAGTGTCCATTTCAAATAATTGGCCACCAAAAGCAACGGCTGCAAAAAGAGCAAAATTTTTAATCCACTGCCTGGGTCTTAATAGTTTTAGAATAAAATATAAGTGTTTAATCATTATTCTCAATTCTTTTCCCAAAAAACTTTAATGTCAAAATAAATGCACCGACTACAACGACTACGAGAATTATAGCAAAAAGTTTTCCTCGACTTGATAAATTTAACGCAAAAAGCCCGAGCAGAAGAGACATTGACCAGTAAAAAAGGGCAATAGTCCGCTGTCCCATCCCGTGACTTAGAAGAAGATGATGGAGATGTCCTTTGTCATGCCAGAAGGGAGATTTTTTGGACAAAATTCTTCTTATAATTGTAAAAATCGCATCTGCCGTAGGAATTCCCATAACTAATATTGCCGTTGCCAGTTTTACACCCGACATAATTGATAGAACGCCCAACATAAAACCTAAAATTGTAGAGCTATACCCTGGAAAAATTTTTGCCGGATAAAAATTATAAAAAAGGAAGCCCAGGGCTGCTCCGGCGACTATAAAGGAAATTTGAGAAACATTCATGTTTGCCTCGGTTAACACAGGGAATCTTAAAGAGGCAATTCCGATTATTACTGCAGAAACAACAGTTATTCCGGGCATCTGCCCATCAACTCCTTTACTCCAATTAAGCATATTCATGACCCAAACAATCCAAATAACAGCAAGGACTTGAGAGATGGAAATTGCAAAATTTCCTATTAAAAAAAGGGGGTTGTTGAAATTTAAAATTCCGCCTAAAGGGTTAGTAATAAAAGGGACTTCGATTCCGGCAGAAACAACAATTGCCGCAGCGCCAATATTTCCCAGAAATCTTAAATAAGGAGAAAGATCAAATTTGTCATCCAGCAAACCAATCAGAACTACTAAGAATCCTGCAAGAAAAATTGAAGAAAAAGTTCTATCTAATGGCAGAAAAATCAAGGCTGCTAGCAAAATTCCGGCATAAATAGGGAAACCTCCGGCTCGAGGTATTGGTTTTTTATGAATTATTGCCGGATGGTTATGTGTTTTTGGATCATCGATAAGTTTAAATTTTTTGGCATAAAAGATTGTTGCCGGAGTTAAAAGCATGGTTATTATGAAAGCTATGAGAAAAGGTACCAAAAGATATAGGAGCATATTAAAGGATAAGAAAAATAATTTGAATATATGCAAGAATTCCAAGAAAAATAAATAAAAAAGAATTAAAAGAAAGAATACGCGCAATAAGAATACTTTTTTTATAATATATAGCACTCAAGGAATTATTTAATATAAAAATGGCAGTAAGAAAAAGCGGAAGAAGAAAAACTATAGAGGAAGAAAAAAGTCTTTCCGTCCCCCACGGTTGACTGTTTAAAATCGGAATCAATGGGGGGAATTGCTTAAATAGAATCAAAATTAATATGGTTTGAGTAAGGATTAAAAAAATGGAGGCGAAGATGGAATTCTTAATTATATTATCGCTAAAAATCAGTTTAAGATTGCCTTTCATATATTCTCACATTTCCTATCTTATATCGAAGCTCATAATTATCAAGAAAGTTCGCTACTTCCCTGCCTTCTTTTGTTTGTATTATATATTTTGGGCGAACTCTGTCCAGTGCCTTTTTTGTCTCATTTATGGCTTCCTTATAAAAGGTAATATGGTATGAAACTATATATCTTCCGGGAGGCAGCTTATTTGAAAGAGCATAAATTTGTCCACTATCGCTCCATAAAAATATCCCCTCATGATCCCGTGTTTTTGCTTGTATAAACCTTGAAATTTCATAATCTCTTGGAGTGATTCTGTCAAAAAAAGATTGATATTTTTCAAGTGACTTTTTATCCATCATAAAATTAAGGTAATTTGAATAATAGGGAATTATTTTTGAATAGAATTTAAAATTCAAAGAAATAACGCTTATTAAAATAACTGCAAGCGGAAGTGTAAATGCTAATAATTTTTTATTTTCCAGAATGTAACCCAGGAATAAGGAAAAAGATGGAAGTAAAACTAAAAGATAATGCGTGTAAGGTCTTTGGGAAAACATTGCATTGAAAATAGAAAAAGAAAGCCAAGTAAGGATAAGTACTCCGGGCGCTCCAAAAATTTTTCTATATTTTAGAATAATAAGGATAGAAAAAAGCAGCAGTAGAACCTTAAGATAAAGAAAACCCATTGGAAAGAAAAGATAATTTCCGTGCCCCACATATCCTACATTTTGAGAAAATACAGCTCTATAAAAATCGGGAAAGACCCCCATAAGTAAAAAATAAAAAGCTGTAAGCAGTACAGGAGAAAGAAATGCAATTAAAAGAACCGCTTCCTGTTCAAATCCAAATACTATTTTTCTTATCGTTTTCTTCAATTTTCTTTTAGAAAAAGAGATTTCATCATAAAATCTTAATGCCAAAACTGTTATAAAAAGTGCGGCAAAATCAAATAGGGCAACAATTTTTGTGAGAAAGGCTAATGAAATCATTATTCCCGCAGCAAAAGTTGTTAATAATCTGGTTTTTTCTTTTGTTGAATAAATTAAGTAGAAAGCTGAAATAATCGGTAAAAGCATAAAATTCTCCGAATTGGCAATGTTTCCTTCAAGAAAAGGAGTTGCGAAAATTATTGAATAAAAAAAGGTAGAAACATAAATTGACAATTGATTTTTAAAGAGCTTTTTTGAGAGCATGAAAAAAACAACAACAGAAAGTCCGCCGAAAATTAAAGAAAGAAATCTTACGGAAAAAAGATCCCCGTTAAATAAAGCATAAATTATATAAAGGACGGGCGGCTTATTGTCCCAAATCTCCCCATACAAAACTCTACCCTGATTCATGGCCATTCCAATTACTTGATATATCCCTTCATCTCCATACCAATAAGGTTCAATCAATGAAGGAAGCCTCAGGAGATAAAATAAAATGAGAGTCAACCCCAAAAACAAAACATCCCGGGGAGTTATTATATTATCTAAATTCTCAAGAAATTTTTTTATCATGATTTATCGGTTACCTTATATTCAAGTCTTTTTCCAATAATTAATTGAAGATGGGAAACCAACGCAGGAAGAGACGAAAGAAAAAAACCCGATATGGGCATCAATACAAACTCAAGAGGAAAAATAAATTGTCTGAATTTTGAGGCGCCTTGGTATCTTTTAGATCTCATATCAAAATCTACATATATTAAAACAAATAAGGCAAATAAACACAAAGTTAGAATAAAGCCTGACATTCTCGGTAAGTTATATCCAAGACTGGTTCTTGTAAAAACCGGATTGAGAAAGACTATCAAATTCGCAGAAATAGTAATAATGTACCAATTCACAGGCCAAAGCACGTGATCAAGTATCACATTGCCGACAATATAAGTTTTTTTGAAGAATGGAGCTTCTTTTACCGTCAGCCACCACTTAAGATAAATTGCATCATCTGAAATTCCCCAAGACCATCTTCTTTCCTGCTGATATTTATTTAAAAGAGAGCGAAAATATGTTTTTGATTTTGGAGAATCCATAGAAGTTTTTAAAAATATAGGTTCAACAGAAACTTTTCCTCCCGTTTTAAAAAATGCCTTGAAGAAAATTCTATAATCTTCAGGGATTACATCTGTATCCCAATAACCGACATCTTTGAGTAATTTAAAAGACAACGAATAAACAGAATTTGGAATCAATCTTAATCCTTGAACAAGTAATGAAATTCGCCAAAGACTTCCAAAAAAGGAGATAATTCTAATGAATGAAGGTACCTGCCAGAAATTGTTATATGTGACATTCGCGGATTGCCAAAATAAATAATATGGGTTTGGGGCACTTAAGAATTTATAAGAAAGGTATGCAAAAAATTGTTTATCGAAAATGGAATCAGCATCCACTGATGAAATTGTAGAATAATCAATATCAATTAAATTTTTCCCGATTAATATTTTCTCAGCTTCCCGCCCTGCATATGCCTGGTTTGAGGATTTCCCTTTTATTTCATGGGGGGTGTCGGGATGAAAAGTGGAATAAAATCCCCCAAAGGAATTTTTGAATTCCGCAGATAAAATTTTTGACTTTTCTTTCGCGTCTTTTTCTCTTTCCTCAAAAGCGATAAAGATGAAAATATTTTTGGCCGGAAATGTTTGGGCATTAACACTTTCTATAGTTTCTTTTATTTTAGCAATACTTTCCTGGTATGTCGGAATTATAATGACATGTTTGATTTTGGAAAAATTTGATAAAATTTGCGCGCGAGCAAGCCAATCTATTCTTTCAGCTTCTTTTATTTTTCTTCCGGAAATAAATGAACATGCTGCCAGATTTAAGGATTTGTAAAGCCAGTACATATTAAAGAAAATAATAAAATAGGAAAGAAGAACAGGAAAATATATAGCCCCCCAAAAAGGCAAGCTTATTAGGAAGAGCGATATAAGTGGGGGAATTACTTCAAGTAGCCTTATTGATTTTCTTGGATATCTTGTAAAAAATTTTACCAATAATGCATGCATATCTATAAAAAATCAAAAGCTGATTTTTGGGAATACCTTCTTCACATTTTTATTAATAATGCTTTTGAAAGTCCCAAGTTCGATAGCTTTTAGTGAAGCTAAGTATTCCGATATGATTATAACATTTTTCGGTTCGTTGCGTTGCCCACGGAGAGGAATTGGGGTAAGGTATGGGCTGTCTGTTTCAACAAGAATACGATCTGCCGGTGTCAGTTTTGCAAGCTCCCAAAGCCCAACTGTTTCGCCCGGAGCCAAACCTTTATATGTAATATTCCCGTCAAAACCAATATAAAAGCCCAAGCTTAACGCATCTTTTAAAACTTCAAATGATCCGGCAAAACAATGGAACATTCCGGGAGGATCCTGAAGTTGTGTTCGATATTTTTTTAAAACCTGAATTATATCTTCTCCTGCTTGTCTATTGTGAATTTGGAGAGGCAAACCGAGTTCGATAGAAAGTCCGATCTGCTTTTTAAAGGCACCGAACTGCATATCCTTGTCAACTATTCCGTTGGATTTATAAGTATGGTAATCAAGGCCGATTTCCCCAATTCCGATAACTTTGGGTTCGCGCGCCAATTTTTTTAGGTTGTCGAACCAGTTGGATTGTAATTCTCCTTCAAATTCAACGTCTGCTTTGTCAGCATGATGCGGATGAACTCCAACAATTGCATACATTTCGCCAGCTGGCGAATCATATTTTTGTGCAAGTTCAACCGCTCGCCGGCTTGAGGGAATACTTGTCCCTGTGTTAACTATTACTCGAACACCAGATTCGAATGCATGTTTTGCAACCTCATCGTAATCATCCTCAAAAGAATGAAAATTCAAATGGCAATGCACATCCACCATAATTAGCTGTTAGCTATTGGCTTTTAGCTTTTAGTTAAGGAGATTATATAGCAAGTAGTATAATAAGGCTATGATTTTGATATTGGTTTCGTTTGAAAACAATAAAGATGCGGAGAAAGCGGCAAACTATTTGATCGATCACAGACTCGCGGCTTGTGTTGAAATTTATCCGGTTAAAAATTTTTATGTTTGGAAAGATGAAAAAGTCGCGGCTGATGAAGTTTCAGGAATTATAAAAACAGACGACGGGTATTTTGATAAAGTTCGAACTGCACTTGAGAAGATTCTCCCCTATGAAATTCCGCAGATTATTGAAGTAAAAGCAGAAGGCGCAAATCAATCCTACCTTAAATGGGTTAAAGACTCCTTGAAATAATTGGATTATTTGAAATTGGTAGTATTGGTAGTATTTGAAATTACCCGAAGGGGATTAGTAATCCATGCCGCCCATTATTCTTGTGCAGATTCCGATTGGCGGTTCATTTGTGCATGATCTAGTCTATAACTCAAGCTCGACCCTTGTTCTATTACATATCGTAAGGGTAGATGAAGATGAGGACGTTTTTTTTGAAATGCCATATGATTATAATAAATTACGAAGCCATATTCATCTCTTAGATAATTCTCAAGGTCTTCCCTATCGGAATAAGACATGCTAACATGTGGGAAACCATCAATAAATGCTACTCCATCAGCATCTAAGACATCATACATTCCCTTTATTGCTGCGAATGGATCGGAGAAATAAAGCATGGAGGACGCAGATACTACGACATCAAACTTACCATTCACGTTATCTCTCTGTAAAGCCCTCGTAAGCGACTGCGCGTCCCCAATAACAATTTTTATGTCTCTGTCTTTTAGAGCAGGTGCCGTAGCTTGACTTATTTCCCCATCCAACGAGAATTCCGGATAACTCCTATTTGTTATGTCATGAGCAGAAATTCCAACGCACTCAACTTTATTTTCCCACCTCTCTTGACAATCAAGCAGGAAAGACCCTCTGCCGCACCCTACATCTAGAATTCGCACGGGTTCAGCAGATTGAATCATTTTACTATCAATAAATTCTGCTATATTCATACCCTGAAACAGAGGCAAAAACTGATCATAACCCTCTATATATCCTCCACTTTGAACAAATTTCTTCTGCATTCCTCGACTCACATAGGGCATATCCGAAGAATAGCCAGATCTTGCTAGTGCTTCTTTTCGTAATGTTCTTATTCTGTTTGGACTTACACTTTCATACATTGGGCTGAATTATATCAAAATTATATAAAATTGGTGGGATTCGAAGTTTCTGAAGTTTTCCCTAGTCACTATTATCTAGTATCTACTAGTATCTAGTTGCTACCTAATAGTCCATTCCGCCCATTCCGCCGGGCATTCCACCGCCGCCGGCCGCAGGCTTCTCGGGCTCAGGGACATCTGTTACCAATGCCTCGGTTGTTAGAACCATTGTCGCAACTGAGATAGCATTTTGCACCGCGCTTCTGACTACCTTCACCGGGTCAATAATTCCCTCTTTCATCATGTCAATTGGCGCAGCGTTTTCGATTAAATCTATTTTAAGAATATTAAATCCTTGACCGCTTCCGCTAACCTCTCTTGCTTTTGCTATAAGTTGACCGGCATCAAGCCCTGCATTAGATATCAATTGTTTAAAAGGTTCTTCAATTGCTGATCTGACAATATTAAATCCAACTTGTTCGTCTGCGCTTGCATTAGGATTTCCCGAATCTTTATTTGTCATTTTTTGACTTATATCCAGTAGCGCGACGCCTCCTCCGGGAACTATCCCTTCTTCAATAGCGGCTTTTGTCGCGGCGACCGCATCAATTACTCTTTCTTTTTTGTCCTTCATCTCGATTTCCGTCGCGGCTCCAACATTAATTACCGCAACTCCTCCTGAAAGTTTCGCAAGTCTTTCCTCTAATTTTTCCTTATCAAAATCCGATGTAGATAGCTCTATTTCTTTCTTTATTTGAGCGATTCTGGCGTTCACTGTTGCTTTTGAACCGCGGCCGCCGATTATTTGCGTGTTTTCGTTTGTCGCTTTTACTTTCTCTGCTCTTCCGCAATCTTCAATCGCAACGCTTTCAAGTTTTCTTCCCGTATCCTCGGAGATTACCGTTGCGTCGGTTAAAACAGCAATATCCGCAAGCATTTCTTTTCTTCTGTCACCAAATCCCGGAGCCTTAACCGCCAAAACATTGATTGTTCCGCGAAGCTTATTTACAACCAAAGTTGCCAATGCCTCCCCTTCAATATCATCTGCAATAATTACTAAATCTTTTGAAACCTTTACAAAATTTTCCAGGAACGGTACTAATTCTTGAATTGAAGAGATTTTCTTGTCGGTAATCAATATGTATGGATTTTCAATTTCCGACTCCATTCGGTCAGGATTTGTAACAAAATAGGCGGAAGCGTATCCTTTATCAAATTCCATACCCTCTTTATATTCTATTTCTGTCTCCAGGCTTCTTCCTTCTTCAACGGTAATAACGCCGTCTTTACCAACTTTTTCCATCGCGCTGGCGATTAACTCGCCTAATTCTGAACTTCCGGCTGAAACCGTAGCGACATTTTCAATATCCGCATCTTTTACTTTTTTACTCATCGACTTAAGTTCGTTAACGACATATCCGCTCGCCCGCTCTAAACCTTTTCTCATTATCATTGGGTTGGATCCTGCTGTTATATTTTTGATTCCCTCTGATATAATAGCTCTGGCCAAAACAGTAGCGGTTGTTGTCCCGTCTCCTGCCACATCTGCGGTTTTTGAAGCGGCCTCTTTAATAAGCTGCGCCCCCATATTCTCAAAAGGATCTTTCAGCTCGATTTCTTTTGCAACAGTTACTCCGTCGTGAACTACATTTGGGGCTCCCCATTTTTTATCAAGAGCAATATTTCTTCCTTTGGGACCCAAGGTAGTGGCAACAGCACGAGTTAGCTGATCTACTCCGGATTTTAATTTTTCTCGGGCTTCTTCCCCGTATTTTATTTGCTTTGCCATATTTTAGTAATTTTAAATTTTTAATTCTAGCCGACTACGGCTAGAATATCCTTCTCCTCAACTATTGTCCATTCTTCATTACCAACCTTAATTTCATTTCCTCCCCATTTC
>MFPJ01000001.1 GCA_001782675.1 Candidatus Levybacteria bacterium RIFCSPLOWO2_12_FULL_39_17 | reverse complement strand
TTCCTTTACCTATGACATGAACATCGGCCGGCCACCACTTTTTATATTTTGCATCGTCCCACCCGAATCCAATTCCGCTTTGGTAAATGTTTAGAGCATCGAACCACACATAAATTCGCTGTGAATCATCCTTTGAAACAGGAACACCCCAGTTTTTGGCGCGCTCATTGGTTCGCGAGACGCTAAAGTCTTGAAGGCCAGACTTTATAAAAGAGAGCATTTCGTTTTTCCTAAATTCGGGAATGATTTTATACTCGTCCGATTCGATAAGCTTAAGTAATTTATCCTGGTAGCGAGAGAGTTTAAAAAAGTAATTTTCCTCTTCAACCTCTTCTAGTTTTTTGCCTGGATGCTCAAGACACTCGCCTTTTTCATCGAGATCTTCTTTATTATAAAAAGCTTCACACCCCACACAATATAAACCTCTATATGCCCTTTTGTAAATATCGCCATTTTTAGAACATAGTTCCCAAAGTTTCTGGCTTGATAAATAGTGATTTTGATCGCTTCCTTTTTGCCAAACATCAAACTGAACATTCAACTTTTTTGAAAGCTCGTAGAAAGAGTTTGTGTTTCGGTCGACAAATTCTTGAATAGGAACATCCTCTTCTTGCGCGGCCTGGACATTCTTAAGAGCATTCTCATCTCCACCACACAGAAGTAAAACGTCCTCGCCTTTTAGTCTATGGTAGCGTGCGATTGTATCGGATTGCACGAATTCCAAGGCATGACCCACATGCGGGGCGGCATTGACATAAGGAATTGCATTGGTAATATAAAATTTGTTCATAGAAATTAAATGGTTAAAAATGGCTACATGGCTAAATGGTTCGGTAGCGGATTTATTTTAACAGAGAAGGCGAGGCTAAACAAGTTTAGAAGGGAGTAACAGTTTTTGTATCTACCTCTCCTATAAATCTTGCAGCTACAACAGGAGAAATTTCTTTACGCTTCGAGTCGAAATCATATGCTCCCGCACATTCTCGCGATATTTCTTCTAAATGGCGACGAGAGGGCGTATCATAAAGTAGCTGAACATGTCGTTCTTCTGCGGTTACAAGGTATGTCCTAAAGGGTCGCCCTTCATGAGGTTCGGTTTTTCCTTCATCAAGAAAATTTCTCTCTATCCACAAAATTTTTTTAGATAACCTACTACCTGCATTTTCCGGCCAAAAAGCTAATGCTTCGATTCCATCTTCTACATCTCCATACCAAGTTGGAACAAATACTCTTCGCCTCCGTCTATTAATAGAGGACCATAATACGAATCGTGTATCACCCTCCATGGTGGATTGTTCTATCGTGGTAAATAAGGATCCTACTCTTCTTCTAGCATCCGAGACGCGTGCTACTTCTTTTCCAAGTCTCCTTAATCCTCTTGAGGAAAAAACGAGTTGATTATCAGCAGTCAAAATTTCAGAAGTCACGAAAACATTATAGTAATTCGATATTTTAAAAACAAGTGCCTTTAGCACCCCATTGAACAGTCGACGGGGTTATTCGAATCTAGTCTAATGATCTGAATCATTAGACTAGGCACAAGTATTATTTCAAACTGCGTTTGGAGTGGAGGAATTCGATTAATAAGATTATCGCAAGAAGAAGTATTGCATGATAAATGCTTCGAATCTCAAAAAATCGCAGGATCAAAAGTCCCACGACAAAAATTGAGGCAAGTACCCCCCTTCTTTTATTTGCAAACAAAAAAGAGAAAAAGAAAAAGAGAGCTAAAAATAAAATAGTAAACAGAAAAATAGCAGGATCAATTTTGGATTGAAACAACTCTAATTTCTCAAAAGGGTTTACTAAAAAAATAATTCCGAAGAGCGGGATTAAAGAGAGAGCGAAAAGATAAAGAAAAGGTAAGAATTTTTTCTGCCTTCGCATATACTTAGTTTACCAAAAAACTCACTTCGTCAAAAGTTACTAACGCTCCTTGACAAATGTTAGCAGTCATGGTATATTATTGCTAAATTTATGTACGATTTAACTCCGAGACAAATTGATATTTTAAAAAATATCGTTAAAGAATATATAGATACGGCTCAGCCTATCGGTTCTGAAACTCTAGAGAAGAAATTCGATCTTGGTGTTTCTCCGGCCACAATCAGAAACGAGATGGCAGAAATGGTTAGGCTGGGATATCTTTCAAAACCCCACTCATCTTCAGGCCGTACCCCAACAAGCAAGGCAATAAAATTCTATATTAATGAGTTGATGAAGGAAAAAGAGATGTCTGTAGCAGAAGAGGTAGAGGCAAAAGAAAAAATTTGGGACCTTAGGGAAAAAAGAGAAGGGTTTCTGAGAGCGGCAACAAAAAATCTGGCCCAAAAGACTCATTCGCTTGCCGTTGCCTTAACAGATGAGGGAGATATTTTCTATTCCGGATATTCTAATATCCTTGAGATGCCTGAATTTTATGACATTGACATAACAAAAAACTTACTCAACATTCTTGATGATATTTCTTATTTTGATAAAATAATGAGAAGACTTGAGAATGAATGTTCTGTTTTCTTAGAAGATGATTTTGATGAGGAAATACTTAAGCCCTATGGATTCGTTTTTTCAAGGTTTGAGACTCATGGAAACCATATTGGGACAATAGGAGTGATAGGTCCATGCAGGATGCAGTATGACCTTGTAATCCCTGTGGTCCGCTATTTTGGCAATTTAGTCCACGAAGTCGCCGATTGGTAGGTGTTTGGCGAACAATTGACATTTGACAATTGACAACTGACAAAATTAAAAATGGATGATAAGAATATTAATCAGGAACCAAAAATTAAAAAAAGACAGAATAAGCAAGTTGAAGAGCTGGAACAGAAGATTCGGGTTTTGGAGGATCAATTAAAGCGGGCGGTTGCCGATTACATAAATCTTGAGAAGAGAACTGAAGAGGAAAAAAGGGATACTATAAAATATGGCAACAAAGAACTTTTGCTTCGCTTGCTCTCGGGACTTGAAAGTTTATTTTTAGCAGAAAAATACATAGAGGATAACGGTTTGAAAGTAACAATAAAACATCTAAGGGATGTTTTGAAAGAGGCAGGAGTAGAACAGATTGAGACAGCCGGACGAGAATTTGATCCTAACTTTATGGAATGCATAGAAACAATTGAAGGGAAAGAAAACATTGTAATTGAGGAGACTCGACCGGGCTTTAGGCTTTATGGTAAGCTATTAAAGCCTGCCCAGGTGAAAGTCGGCAAGACTACGGTATAAAGTAGCAGGTATAAAGTATTAAGTATTAAGTATAAAATTTCATACTTGATACTTACTACTTAATACATAATACTAATTTAATTATGGCAAAAATAATAGGGATAGATTTAGGAACAACTAATTCGGCAGTGGCCGTTATGGAGGGGGGAACCCCCAAGGTCATTTTTTCTTCCGAGGGCAGAAATGTAACCCCATCTGTCGTGGATCCTGTTGATAGGGTTGTTGGAGATGTGGCAAAGCGCCAAATGGTACTCAAACCAAAAAGAATAATCTACTCAATTAAGAGACTTATGGGTAGAAGATATAAAGATAAATCTACCGAAACAGATAAAAAACTTCTTCC
Source organism: Candidatus Levybacteria bacterium RIFCSPLOWO2_12_FULL_39_17 (assembly GCA_001782675.1). Taxonomy (GTDB): domain Bacteria; phylum Patescibacteriota; class Microgenomatia; order Levybacterales; family GWA1-39-11; genus GWA1-39-11. The sequence goes on along the minus strand of MFPJ01000001.1, from coordinate 35,041 downwards.
CTATGAAATTCGCGACGGCCGGGATGGTATGGTAGTTGTTGAAGTAGAAGGCAAAACTTTTACACCGCAAGAAATTTCGGCCCAGATTCTTCAAAAACTTAAAAAAGACGCCGAATCTTACTTGGGCGAAAAGGTAATACAGGCAGTGATTACAGTTCCTGCCTATTTTGATGATGCCCAAAGACAAGCAACCAAACAAGCCGGTGAAATAGCGGGTCTTGAGGTCTTGCGGATCATTAATGAGCCGACGGCAGCAGCTCTTTCCTATGGTCTTGATAAAAAACATGCCCATACAATTGCGGTATATGATTTGGGTGGGGGAACATTTGATATTTCTATTTTAGAGCTTGGAGACGGAGTTTATGAGGTTAAGGCAACGAACGGCGACACCCATCTTGGAGGAGATGATTTTGACCAGGCAATAATAGACCATATTGCTGAGGAGTTCAAGCGTGAAAACAATATTGATTTGCGTTCAGATCCTCAGGCCCTCCAAAGGCTTAAGGAAGCCTCGGAAAAAGCAAAAATAGAACTTTCAACATCGCTCACGGCCGAGATTAATCAGCCCTTTATAACAATGGGTCCGGGTGGGCCACTGCATTTAACAATGAAGTTAACCCGGGCAAAACTTGAAAGCTTAGTTGATCACTTGGTTCAAAAAACTTTAGAACCTGCGAAGCACGCCTTAAAAGATGCCGGGGTTGATAAAAATAAGATAGACGAGGTTATTCTGGTTGGAGGAATGACAAGGATGCCAAAAGTTATCGATACGGTATCCTCTTTCTTTGGAAAGGAGCCGAACAAGTCTGTCAATCCGGATGAGGTTGTTGCAATTGGAGCAGCTATTCAGGCGGGAGTTTTGGGAGGAGAGGTAAAAGATGTTCTCCTTCTTGATGTTACCCCTTTGACTTTAGGAATAGAGACCTTAGGAGGAGTGGCAACGCCGATTATTGACAGAAATACTACTATTCCGACAAAAAGATCCCAGGTCTTTTCAACAGCAGCCGACAATCAAACACAAGTGGAGATTCATATAGTCCAAGGAGAACGTCCTATGGCGCAGGATAATAAATCACTGGGAAGATTTATTCTTGATGGGATCCCCCCTGCTCCTCGTGGTGTCCCTCAAATTGAGGTTACTTTTGACATTGATGCTTCCGGTCTTCTTTCTGTTACAGCAAAAGATAAAGCCACCGGGCGCGAGCAGAGCATTAAAATCACCGGCTCAACGGGACTTAAAAAAGAAGAGGTGGAAGAGATGACAAAGCAGGCAGAACTCCACGCCGAAGAGGACGCGAAGAAAAAAGATTTGACAGAAGCAAAAAATGCTGCGGATGCTCTCATATTTACCGCTGAAAAATCACTCAAAGACGCAGGCGATAAGGTAAAAGAGGAGGATAAAAAAGGAATAGGGGAGCTAATTAAGCAATTGAGAGAAGAGGCCGGCAAAGATGACAAGAGCGCAATTGAATCAAAAACACGGGAGCTCTCAGACGCTCTCCAAAAAATTGGTTCGCAAATGTATGGTTCGACAGGCTCACCACAAGGTCAGGGAACAGAGGGACAAAGTGACGCAGGGACAGAGGATGTAAAGGAAAAAGGTTCGAAAAACAAAAAAGACGAAGAGAAACCCGAGGAGGGTGAAGTCGTCAACTAACAACTGACAACTAACCACTAACAACTAACTTCTCTAATCTTCAATTTCGCAATTCATGTCAGTTGTCATATGTCAGTGGTCAGTTGTTTTACCCCCCCTGTTTTGGTACCATTAATTTATGGCCTGTCCTGCCGGTGAAATAGCGACAGATTTAGGTTGCGTGCCTTCCGATCCTGTTGGATTCGTTGGAAGATTTTACGGAATTGGTTTGGCATTTCTTGGAATGGTTGCATTGCTGTTTATGATAATAGGCGGATATTATATTATGACTTCACAGGGAAATATTGAAAAACTTCAAACAGGGAAATCTTTTATCTTTTACTCAATAGCCGGTATTGCCCTAGCCGTATTTGGTTTTGTTTTTATTCAAATCGTGACCGGAGAAATTTTAAGGATTCCCGGTTTTAACTGATATGAGAAAATTCCTGCCTATTTTCTTAATATTTCTTTTTTTAAATTCAATTTTTTTCACCTCATTTAAGCCTGTTTATGCTCAAACTCCAAATCCGGGAATTGACGGAAAATGGGTGGGAGACTCGGAAGTTACTTTTGTCGGAAAAACAGGAGCAAGATCAGGAGAATTCTTAGATTGGGTGCTTCAAAATTATAGTTGGCTTTGTGTTAAAAAGAATACGCAAAATCAGTGCGATAACACAAATAATCCTCTCATTCCCTTCTGGATGATAATAAGAAATATTGTTTATGCTCTTGTTGCATTGTTTGTTTTGTTGACCGCTTTTATTTTAATAATAACCCGAGGCCAAAGTATCACGGTAATGCGGTTTATCCCTCGTTTTGTTTTTGTAATCGTTTTGATAACGCTTTCATTTTCTTTGGTCCAGTTTATTTATCAGATCGGCGATATTATTCAGGATTTCTTCCTAAAAAGCAATGGTCAATACATAACAACTAAAGATCTTCTTTATATTGGTTTCGATTATCAAAGCTTTTCAGGTTATAGAAAAATTGGTCCTCAATTTGAAGAGTCTGCTTTTATATCTCTTCTTCTGGTAAGGCTCACAGCAATAACTTACTATGTTATGACAGGAGTATTATTAGTTAGGAAAATTATTCTTTGGTTTTTTGTAATAATATCTCCTGTTTTTCCCCTCCTTCTCTTTTATAGACCAATAAGAAATACTGCTAAAATCTGGCTGGGCGAGTTTTTCCGTTGGCTTTTGTACGCGCCTCTTTTTGCAATTTTCCTGCATGGATTGGTTATTGTCTGGCGGGCGGGAATCCCTTTGCCCTTTGATTTTTCAGGTGTTGCCGCCGGAAAAGTTATTTATCCAACAGCGATAAACATTCTTTTAGGCGGACCAGGTCAAACATTAGGCATCAATAATTCCGTAAATCTAAAAGATACTTTTGCTCTTTATGTTGTAGCTCTGCTTATGCTTTGGGTTGTAATTCTTTTGCCTTTTTTGCTTTTGAAAATATTCCTTGATTATATAAATACTATTTCGTTTGAAAATAATATAGCATTAAGGCAATTTATGAATAGGAATTTTTCCTTCCTTAATCCTTCAAGGGGGATACCGCCTCCGCCGCCCCCTCCCTCTCCGAGTCTAGTGCAGCCTACCGGAGCCGGCAGAACTCTCCCTTTTATGGCACGACATGGAACTGCCGCTTTGCCTTCGGAGATTAACGCTCACATTCAGGCCTCCGTACGCGAGAGCGCAGAGGTTCTAAAGCTTGCCAATCTTTCTGTTCCAAAGCTGCGGGATGTCGCAAGATACGAAGCGTCTTTTCTTTCAAGAGAAACTTTAAGAAAAAATGAAGTAAATAAATTTCATAGCACTTTAGAAAAAATTGGGAATCCGGCAAATGTGACTATTCCTCTTGAACGGGAAAAGTTTTCTTCCGTCCGCGAAAAACTTATTGAACAAAAACAAAAAGGAAACCCTCTTGCAGCCTCAATTCTGACAGCTTCTCAGATTAGCTCGGTATCACATGCGCAAAAAACTGTTCAGATAAGACAACAGCAGCTAACTCATATTAGGGAAACTCTCAATAGCATTGTAAATCCCGCGACTTCCCTGGAACAAAAAGAGAAGGTTATAAAATTAAAAGAACAATTAACCATTGAGAAAGAAAAAGGAAATGCTTTGGCTACCTCCATCCTTGAAGCAAGTGACAAAATTTCAAAAGAAACAATTGGAGAGAAGAAAACAAAAATTGAGAATGAGGTTCTTGATCTCCTGCTCCACGAAGAAAAAAATGGTAATACTCTTGCTTCTCAGTTGGTTCAACCAAAGGAGATTGTCCAAACAAGTCAGTCTCTTCCAGTTATCAATAAAGTTCAGCAAGTGAGCCTTGATGACTATGAAGAGGTAAGAAAGTTATGGACCGAGAATTATCAAACAATTGAACCTCCAAGAAACCTCTCCGGAGATCAAATGGAAAGGCGAGAATGGATCAAGAATGACATTGAGAAAATAAACCAGGCAATAAATCTTCTTACATCCCCTGATCCTGATCGAGTAAATCAGGGAATGGAAATGGTAGCAAATATTCTTCCTTTCTTGCTAATCGGAGGATTTTCAAAATCAGAAGTTATTGCTTATCTTAAAGCAAAAATGGAAGCCGGAAAATCGGTTCTTTCGGAGGCCCAAAGAAAAGAGGAAGAGGAGGAGACTATGATTTCGGGTAAAAAAGAAAAAGTTGAAGCACCACGAGAAATGTCGGCACAGGTTGAAACGGAAAATGTTGAAAATGATCAAGATTCAAAGGATAATAATAACATGAAGAATGAGGAGGAAGAAAAATCGTGACCGGAACAAGAAGGGGAGAATCCGTTGGGAAAGGTATGGTAGAATTAGGAAAAGGTTCAAATACATGTTCTCAATAAAGAAAAAAACTGCCTATGTTTGGAAATTTATTTAATCAGAAAAGATTAGAGAAAAAAGAAGATAAGACTGAGGTTAATACTACAACAACCACCCAGCAAATTGTGCCCTCAATCAATGTGGAACAAAGCACTCATGAGGATCTTTTTGGTGACACAACACGGGTTCACGAAACCATTAGAGTGGAGCCTGAGGTAATGACCACTACCAAGACAACTCATGAGAAATCTTCGGACAATGAAAAACAAGGAGGACTTGTCTCAAGCCCTGCGGCTCGTGAAAATGTCACAGCGCTGTCCCGTCTTGATCCAAGAGCAACTCAAGTTCTCCATCAGGCACAGGCTCTAGCCAAGAAAAATAGCCAATCGTTAATTGAACCTGCGCATTTATTGTATGGATTGCTTTATGATGGAGAGATTTTCAAACTTCTCGAGCAATTTTCAATAGATGTGGCAAAAATCTCTCAGGAAATTGAAGCAAAACAGGAAAAAGGAAGTTTTTCGGGACAGCCGACATTAAGCGAGGGATCAAAGCAAATCCTTGAGGAAGCATACAATACCGCAAAGTTAAGAGGCTCAAGTTTTTTGAGTCCCGAGGACATATTGCTTTCGGTATTTTCTCAAGCTATCACCGCAGACTTTCTCAAATCTAAGGGAATAGAAAAACAAGGTATTGAAGATAAACTCTCAAAGTCATCGAACTATTCTGTCGCCAAAAAATCCATGATAGAGAAATATAGCATTGATTTGACGGAGGAAGCAAAAGAAGGCCGACTTGACCCGGTAGCAGGCAGAGATACGGAAATTGAAAGACTTATTCATATATTGCTCAGGCGTACTAAAAATAATCCAATAATAATTGGAGAGGCAGGCGTGGGAAAGACTGCTGTTGTAGAAGGACTTGCCTTAAAAATTGTCGGAGGAGAAATTCCAAAAGATCTTGAGAACAGAAAAATTATGCAGCTGGACTTGGCATCGCTTATTGCGGGCGCTTCGCATAGAGGTGAATTTGAGGAAAGATTTCGAGCCGTAATTAAAGAAGCCCAGGCATCAACAGGGCAATTGATTTTATTTATCGATGAAATACATTCTTTGATTGGAGCAGGAGACACGGAAGGTTCTATGGATGCGTCAAACATAATCAAACCTTACCTTGCTCGAGGACAAATTCAACTAATCGGAACCACCACAACTGCCGAGTTCAGAAAATACTTTGAAAAAGATAAGGCATTTGAACGCCGATTTCAGCCAATTTTAGTTGAGGAGCCTCAAGAGGATGTTGCTTGCCAGATGCTTGAGGTTCTTGCTCCCAAATATGAAAAGTTCCACAATGTTACATATTCTAAGGAATCAATTGAATCAGCGGTTCATCTTTCAAAAAAATATATAGGGGAAAGGTTTTTGCCCGATAAGGCAGTGGATTTAATTGATGAGGCGGCAGCTGAGGTTAAGCTTGCGTATTCTGAGGGAAAAAGGAAAGAGAACGAAGTCAATAAGGAAGACATAGAAAAAGTGGTGAGCGCATGGACAGGGATTCCAATCACAAAATTGACGGAGGATGAAAGCCAAAAATTACTAAAACTTGAGGAACTTATTCATAAAAGATTTATTGACCAGGAAGAAGCAGTTGTGTCGATTGCAGAATCAATAAGGCGTGGAAGAATAGGCTTATCAGCAGCCAATAGGCCAATTGCTTCTTTTATATTTTTAGGACCAACCGGAGTAGGTAAAACAGAGCTTGCAAAAGCAATGGCAGAGATTTTATTCGGAAAAGAAGAAGCAATGGTCAGACTTGACATGAGTGAATACATGGAAAAACATGAGGTGGCAAAATTAATTGGCGCCCCTCCCGGATATGTGGGTTATGAAGAAGGCGGTCAGTTGACTGAGGCGGTTCGAACAAAGCCTTATTCCATAGTTCTTCTTGATGAAGTTGAAAAAGCTCATCCTGATGTTTTCAATATTCTGCTTCAATTGCTTGAAGATGGAAGATTAACAGACAATAAAGGTAACACAATTTCTTTTAAGAATACCGTAATTATCGCAACCTCAAATATTGGAAGCCAGATAATCCAAAAAGTGCTTTCAAGCGTAGCGAATATTTCAGAGCAAGAATTTAACAAAAAATTCGCAGATCTTACGAAAACATTAATGGATGAATTGCATAAATTCTTTAGGCCAGAACTCTTGAATCGTTTTGATGAATTGGTGGTTTTTAAACCACTGTCTCCTCACGATATGACAGATATAGCAAAATTAGGAATAGAGAAGACAAGAAAATTATTGAAAGACCAGGGATATGATCTTCAAATTTCAGAAGTAGCATTAAACCAGCTTGCAAAAGAAGGATATGACCCTGTTTATGGGGCAAGACCATTGCGCCGGTTGATTCAGGCAGCAATTGAAAATCCCATTTCTCTTCTTATTATCAACAAAACTTTTGTTCCTCAAGATTCAATTTTGATAGAGTTTGATGCAACGAAAAATGAATTCACTTTTAGCAAGGTTCAAAAACAACTAAGCGAGGAAGGTAAAGATGCTCAGGAATCGAATAATCTTCAGGAAGCCGGTAACGAAACGCAATCCCAGTCAAATGAAGCTCAAACGAAAGCAACTCAACGAGTCCCAAGTGAAGCAAATGGAAATGGACAGCAAAATATTAATCAGGCACCTCCAGCAAATCAGGAACCCGTTTTTGGTTATGATAACAATGGAATGACTCCGCCCCAACCTCCTCAAAACCCGGAAGTCAACGGTAATCTTCAAATGCAAAAAGATGACCCAAATACCATATGATGCCCGATGAACAAAACCTTGAGAATCCCATAGATTCTCAAAACACTCCTTTCTATCAAAATTCCTTTTTGAGAAGAAATAAAATCATGATTGGGATGATAATTGTCGCGGTTATTTTAGTTGTTCCCTTATTTATTTTTATAATTTCTTCAATCAGCCCCCAGCAAAAAGCAAAACCCACTCCCGCGCCAAAAAAAGAAGAAGATTTTAAACCGGTTGCGCCATATGTGCCTGACCAGATAATAGTAAAGTACAAAGACACCTATACTCTTGACGAGATTACCAGATTAAAAAGAAAACTTGAGGAACTTGGAGTTGTCTCCCAAAAAAAAGTTTTTGACAGCGATGATCCGACTCTTAGAAATTTCTATTTAGTTAAATTTAGAAAAGGAACAGATATTGTAAAGATAAGAAAGGAATTGTTGAATTTTAAAGAGATTGAGTCAGTAGAATACGATTATATAATGAAGACTCAGGAGATTCCGAATGATCCCATGTTCTCTCAGATGTGGGGGCTAACAAAAATAGATATGCCCAACGCGTGGAATCTTGCAAAAGGATCGGATTCTGTGATAGTTGCAGTTATCGATACAGGGGTTGATTCAGGTAATCCTGACTTGCAGGGAAGAGTAACTAGTGGATTTGATTTTATAAATAACGATAACGATCCCTTTGACGATCATTTTCATGGGACACATGTTGCCGGCACTATTGGAGCCGGCACTAATAATGGAATTGGTGTGAGCGGTATAAACTGGAATTTAAAAATAATGCCTGTGAAAGTTTTAAATTCTGCGGGATCCGGCTCCCCGGCCTCCATAGTTGATGGGATTAGGTATGCTACAGATAATGGCGCCAAAGTAATCAACATGAGCTTGGGAGGCGGTGGTTCCTGTTCTTCGCAATCTTCTTATCAACAAGCAATTAATTATGCAACCACGAGAGGGGTAACCGTAGTTGTGGCTGCCGGAAATGACAATAGAGATGCTTCTCTTTTCACGCCCGCATCCTGCAATGGAGTAATTACAGTGGGTGCCACAGGTTCTAGCGATGAAAAAGCATCTTATTCAAATTTCGGTTCTAAAGTTGTAATCGCCGCACCCGGCGGAAATTTTAAACCATGCAGTTCCTCAAATTGCATTTTATCAACATTTCCCGCCTCAAGAGGAACATATGGTTCAATTGCCGGCACATCCATGGCTTCTCCTCATGTGGCGGGGGTTGCGGCACTTCTTCTCTCGGTTCACCCCGATTGGTCTCCTGATCAAGTAAAGAGCTGCCTTATTACAAGCGGGGATTTTATTTCAACAGACAGGCCAATTGGGCCAAGATTAAATGCTTATAAAGCGCTAAACGGGTGCGACAGCACAGTATTGCCGCCGCCCGCGTTAACACCTAACCCAACCTCGCCTTCCTCCCAACCCATTCAGTACGGTATTTCAGGAAATGTTTTTACCGATACAAACGGAGACCGTCAAAAAAATCCGGGGGAACCGGGCATTGCGGGAGCGACTGTTTCTTTATCCGGTCCAATAAGTACCTCAACCCCTTCAGATGCCAGCGGGAATTATTCTTTTAGTAATCTTTCAGCAGGGACTTTTACTGTAACCTGTTCTGTTAATAGTCGAACTGTTTCAGGTCAGGTTACTCTTTCTTCTAGCGCTTCATTGTGGACAGTAGATTGCGGGTTTTCGCAAAGCCAAGAACCTGTAATTCCACCCCCTCAGCCTAATCCTAATCCCACCACAAACCCTATGCCTACATCTGCCCCTCCCCCTTTGGGCGGTGCTACTCCCGGAACTCCGCCAACACCAACTCCCACACCTGTCCAAACTTACACATGCCGTGAAAGAACAGGCATAAACCCTCCGCCTCCCGGCACAATTCAGATCGGAGATTTAGAGTGTGTTCCAGATTAGCCTGGTTCTCGCCCGCAGGCAGGCCTGGCAATCATTTCCTAAGTTTGCTAAAATACTCTCTAGATGTGAGAAGTTAGAAATGTGAAGTTAGACAATGATGTGAGATGTGAGATATCTAATCACACTTCCCATTTCATTAATCTAACTTCTAATATCTCATTTCCCACCTCAAATTATGACAGATAGAGATTACTATAAAATTTTAGGAGTTTCAAAAAATGCAACTCCTGAGGAAATAAAAAAATCCTACAGAAAACTGGCGCTACAGTTTCACCCTGACAAAAATAAATCAAAAGAGGCTGAGGATAAATTCAAGGAAATAAATCATGCCTATGAGGTGCTGTCCGATCCTCAGAAGAAGCAGCAGTATGATCAGTTTGGAGCGGCTGGCTTTGAGGGAGGAGGAGCAGGGGGTCCATTCGCCGGTAGGAGTGGTCCATTCACCTACACATATAGCTCCGGAGGACAGGACTTTGACTTTAATTTTGGAGGATTTTCCGACCCTTTTGAAATATTTGAGCAGTTTTTTGGTGGAGCCTCACCGTTTGGAAGAAGAAAGCCTGCTTACTCACTTAACATAGACTTCATGGAGGCGGCCCGCGGCACTGAGAAAAGAGTTACCATAGACGGGAAAACAAAGGCAATTAAAATCCCGGGCGGAGTGGATAGCGGATCAAGGATAAGATTTGATGAGTTCGACATAATAATTGGTGTCCGAACTCACCCGACTTTTGTCCGGGAAGGATACGATATAATAACCGAAAATGAAATCTCAATGATTCAGGCCGCGCTTGGCGATGTTGTTGAGGTTGAAACAATAGACGGAAAAGTGAAGCTTAAAATTCCCGAGGGCACACAGCCGGGAGCATTGATTAGGCTTAGGGGTAAGGGAGTTACATATTTAAGAGGCCGCGGCCGGGGAGATCATTATGTCAAGATTAAGGTTGTAATTTCAAAAAAACTTAAACCTAAACAAAAAGACCTGCTTCAAGAATTTGAGCGCGAAAGTAAAAAATGGTTCTAGTCAGTTTTGCTCACCGCCTCACCCACGTTGAAAGTGACGCTCAGCAACCACTATCGAAATCATAGGAGTTATTCTCCTCTTCGCTAAATGAAAGCTAGCATATTCTAGATTTTCTAAATCATGATGATTGTCTTTAGCTAGCTTTCAATTCACTTTCAAGTGGTAAGTCGATTCGCTTTTATAAATACTTGATACTTAATACAAAATACTTAATACTAATATTGTGACATTGCTGTTGCATTAGATTATGAAGATAGTAGGATTTGAACTTCAAGACTGGGAACAAGAGTATTTAAAAAAGAAATTTTCAGGAGCTTTGGATATTTCCCTTTATTCTGATAAATTAAGTTTGGAAAATTTAGAAAATGCGCAGGATGCCGATGGAATAGTGATATTTATTTATTCAAAGCTTGATCGCGATATCCTCGATAAAATGCCGAAACTTAAATTTATTACCACAATGTCTACGGGATTTGACCATATTGACATCGAGGAATGCAAGCGACGCAATATTGTAGTTTCAACTGTTCCAAGCTATGGTGAAAATACGGTTGCAGAACACACATTCGCCTTAATTTTTGCAATCTCGCGGAGAATCATAGAGTCACATGAAAGGGTTCGCGAAGGTAATTTTTCACCAACAGGGCTTACAGGTTTTGATCTTTTCGGTAAAACTTTGGGAGTAATAGGTGTAGGAAATATAGGTAGGCATGTTGTGAGAATTGCAAAAGGTGTTGGAATGGAGGTCTTAGGATATGAAAAACATGAAAACCCAAAAGTTGCCGAGCAATTGGGTTTCCGGTTTGTTGATCTTGATACTTTGCTTTCGGAATCTGATGTTATAACTTTACATCTCCCCTTGCTTCCCGAAACAGAGCATTTTCTAAATGAAGCTAAATTCGAAAAAATGAAAAAAGGAGTTGTAATAATTAATACATCGCGTGGTGCAATAATTGATACAAGAGCCCTCATTGGCGCGCTTGACTGCGGAAAAGTCGGCGCTTGTGGACTTGATGTTTTGGAGGGTGAGCCGTTGCTTCATGAGGAAAAAGAACTTTTCTCAAAAAGGCTTAAAAAGGAGGATATAATGGTTGCGCTTGAGGATCGAATGCTTTTTGAAAGACCTAATGTATTAATTACTCCCCACAACGCCTTCAACAGCCGTGAAGCATTGATGCGAATTCTGAAAACTACCGAAGAAAATATCTATGGCTTTCTTTCCGGCAATCCTAAAAACCCCGCATTCTAATGCTTGACAATTATGACAAATTTATCATAAAATTATGAAGGCAACATTAGATGAAAGAGTTAAAAAAGTTTATAATTCTTTCTCTGATACGGATCAAGCAAGGATTAGAGGTTATATTAATTTATTTCGGGAACACAAATTTATTTTATCCGGAAAATATTTAAAAAAGTTAAAAAATAATCTATGGGAATTGCGGCCAGGTAATATTAGAGTCTTATTTGGAATTGTTAATCAGGAGATGATAATAGTTAATGTATTTAAAAAGAAAACTCAAAAGACGCCGACTAATGAAATAAAAATTGCCGAAGATCGTTTAAAAGAGTATAAGCTATGAAAAAAAGTAGACCAAAATATACCAAATGGGAGGACTTTGAAAAAGAACTGATGGTTAAGCCTGGTTTTAGAAAGGCTTACGAGGATCTTCAGCCTGAATTTGCCGTGATTCAGGCAGTGATTGATGCACGGGTTAAAAAGAAAATGTCACAAGCGGAACTTGCTAAAAGAATGAAAACGGGTCAGGCAGTTATTTCAAGACTTGAGAGCGGAAAAGCCAAACCATCGGTTAGCTTGCTACAGCGCTTAGCGGACGCAATAGATGCACGACTCGAAATTCGCTTTATTCCAAGATAAGTCTTTGTGCCTAGTCTAATGATCTGAATCATTAGACTAGATTCGAATTTTGATTTGGAGGTGTAGGATTTGTCCATTTGCCGCGCTTCTCAGGCGGGTGCAAGACGTGTATTATATATCACTCTTGACAAGGATAGTCTATAAATCTATAATGTAAGAAGTTAGAAAGTTAAACTTATAAAATGAGTCAAACACAGATAAATACCAATCAAGAATGGCTAAAAGTTTTGGGGAAAGGCATGGTCACTATTCCTAAAAAATGGAGAGAAGCCTTGGGGATTACAACCGGAGATATTGTTAGGGCAAAAAAAGAAGGAGACAAGGTTGTAATTGAAGCACAAAAAGATAGTAATGTCCCATATAGAATTTATACTGATACTGAAATTGAAGAATTCTTGAAAGAAGACAAATTACCTAAAAACCTCACAAAAAAGCTAAAAAAGAAATTCTCTTAGCGCATGAGAGTATACTTTGATGCCTCAATAATTATTGCTGCGCTACTATCCCCTAAGGGAGGATCGTCAGAATTATTAAAATTCGTTAAGAAAGGTATTATAAAGGGTATTACTTCACAGACAGTTATTGAGGAGATTTTGGAAGAAGACAAGCCAGAAAAATTAAAGAGGTCAAGAGACCAAATAGGACAATTTATTGCAAAAAGCGGACTTTTAATAAGGAAGAGCATTACGGCAAAAGAAATAGAATCGTATAAAGATATGATAGACGATGAAGATGCTCATCTAATCGCTGGAGCAAATTTAACACGGTGTTCGTATTTAGTTAGCCTTGATAAAAAACATGTGCTTAAGTTAGATATTAAAAAGAATTTTTTGCCCCTTCGTATAGTTTCCCCTAAGGAATTATTAGAAGAAATCCTTTCTAGATAATTACTTGAGCCTAGTCTAATGATTCAGATTATTAGACTAGATTCGAATTTTGATTTGGAGGTGTAGGGCTTGCCCACTTTCCGCGTTTTTCGGGCGGAAGTTTTGAAGCGAGAGCCTCCATCATTTGTTCGGATTCTCTCTGAAGAGTGATAAGAGTTTCGCGGGCTTCTTGAGCTTGTTCCGGTGTCATACTCCTCCTTTGGTCAGGACTATAGAGTCCAACTGCTGCCTTTAATTTTTCTTCAGAAAGTTGCGCAAGTTCAATAGGGTCACCGAAAATTATTTTCGCGTGAGGTCTATTCAAAAGATTCTTAAGTCTTGCCAAATTATTGGTAGTTTGGGCGACGGGAGTTTTTGATTCTATGTCGAGTGCTACCGGGACAAGCGGAACATTTGCCATATGTGCTAATAATACCGCTGCCATTCCGGGCTTTTCAGCTAACTGCCAGTTATGAGTTGGGTTATGACCCGCAACAATCATTGTTCTTCCTTCCTGCGTAATTCCTTCTTGCATTTTCCTTAAATCATCAAGTCTTAGACTATACGCGGTTTTGCCCTTCTTATAAGGGGCGTTTGTAATTGGGAAAAAATTTTCTTTTCCAATTGCAGCTACGAAAGGTTTATAAAGCGGAAAAGTTAAGTTTGTTTCTTGGCTTACTATCCCTATTTTTCTCTGATTGGCAACCACCATAGCAACTTCTTGGACATCAATATCTGATAAGTGAGTTGTCGCAACAACACATGGAGTAGGGGGAAGTTTTTCAAGCCCTTCAACGGTGGGCTTTTTAATATCAAATCTTGAAACTTTAAAAACTTCTCTTACTTGGAAAGAGCTTCTTTCCTGTTGTGGATTATTTTGCGAACTGCCGCCGAGGAATTCTTCTTCCATGTTCTTAGGATAGTTTATTCGAAGAAATGTGTCAATGAAGCGCTCTGCTTTATCTTGCCAGGGAGTTCAAGAATGAGGAAACGATAGAGAGTACTAGGGAGAAGGCCAAGGGCCCACCAGAAGGAAGATTACAAGCTGCATTAAAGTTGGTTATAGTCCTGCTCAATGCTTTTAATATCTTCTTCAGGATTTCCAAGATCAATGCTTTCAGTCTCCGTCTGAATTTGCACAGATGAAGCGGGCGTAGGACTTACTGTCTTTTGTGGAATAGGTGCATTTTTTGGATTCTGTGGTTGAACGCTATTTTTTATAGCAAGAAAGTAAATTGCGGAGACCAGAACAATTACAACAATTCCTGTTAAGATAAATAGTAAAATTTTTCCACCGGTGCCGGATGGAGTTTTAATCTCAGGAGGGCCCGCAGGGGGAATTGATGGATTAATGGGAGGCGTTCCTCCACTTTGTGGAGTAGACTCTGCGCTTGGTTGTGCCTGTCCTTGTACATTTTGGTCTTGTGTTGTTGGGTTTTGATTTGGTTCCATTTTAGTCCATGTTACCCGATTGGGTTGCACTATTTCTAACTCCCCCTAATTGAGCCAATTCCGCAACTGCCTTTGAAATTGCTTGTCTTGCTGCTGCAACTTTTTTGTGCGCATCTCTTAGGTCTTTTCTAAACTGCGAGATCATTTCTCCAATTGCATTTCTTAGAGTCGAATCATTTATTAAATTAGCAGAGTACTTTTTTTCAGCTTGGGCCGCAACTGCTGATTTTGCTTCCTCGATTGCAGTCTCTGCCTGAGAAATGGCCTTCTCAAGCTCGCTAGTATCCTTCCCGCTCGCCTTAAGATTAGCTGCTTTTTCACTCAGATTTTTAAGAATAGATGATAGTCTGGCAAGCGCCGCGGACATCCTAGCGGTAAGTCTTTCATTCGAATTGGAAATTTTTTCTACTATTTTTTCAACCAGAGCCTTTTTTCTCTCATCCTTGATTGCGGCTATTTTTTCTTTAAATTCTTCAATTTTTTGTTTCCTTTCTTCCTTTATTGCATCGAGTCTTTCTTTTAAAATTTGTCTTGATTTTAAAGTTGCTGAATTTGTTTGGGCAAAAACTGTCATGGGGGAAAATATTACAATGCTCAAAAACAAAACAATAATTATTTTTGACATAAATTAATCTTAAAGAAAATATCAGGGCATTGTCAAGTCATGCTTCCACAAGCTGCGTATTTTTCCTATAAACACAATAATCACAATTTTCATTGTAAGCAGGTATAGTGGTCTTATCAAGACAATCTTTGATTTCATGAAGGGTTTTTTCAACCCATGAATAGTCTCCCTTATATGGAATGATCTTTACATCAAATTCCAATTTGCCGTCAAAAGCTGCCTTGTCTGTGATTCCATTGCAATATACAAAGTATGCCGTATTAGAAACATCAAATCCATTTTGTCTAAACAGCCACTGATAAATTTCCATCTGCCTTTTGTATCCTTGCTGCCACTGCGCATCTATGTTGACTTCTTGATCTTTTGAGGTGGCTTTATAGTCCACAACAATTAGCTTCCCTGAAGAATCCTGCCATATATCATCCACTCCTCCAAATATCAAAAAATTAGTGGGTTTATGAAGAAATTGAATTCCTGAAAATGGATTTCTCCACTCCTCAAGTAACTCGTGACTTGCCGGAATAGCATCAATTCCATAATGTTCCATTAGAGGATGTCTGGTTTTTCTTGTTCTATGAACATCAAATTCCTTTTTAAGCAGCTTATCAACTGCGGAATTTAAAGAGAAAGGAAAACCGGGGGGCCTATCTATTCCAAGCCTTCTGTCTATGTAAAAACAGCGAGGACAAGAAATAAAAGACTCTATCTTCGTACGGCTTAATTTATAAGGGAAGCTTGAATTAAGAACATAAAGATTGTTATTTCTTTTGCCGTTATAGTACGAGGACATCTGACTATTATATTACAGAGTGGAATCCCTTGTCTATTTTTAGATTTTTAATTTTCTTAATGGTTCTCCTGTAATGTAGCAGATAGAAAGAAGAAAAGAAAAATAAAGAATTAAAACTGCCAATCCTTTAAAAGTTGTAGGATACCACCCGAGGCCGTATTTTGATCTAAACCAGTAGTTACTCATAAATATATCTTAGCATATCTCAGGATGATAAAGTTTTTGAGAGGTGAATTCTAGTTGAAGTTAAAGAAATATTGTATTTTTGCTTTTTGCTGTAATTCTTGAATTAACTTTTCAATATTTTGATTTAGTTTTTGTTGAGCAAGTTGTTCCCTGGCCTGTTTTTTTACCTGATCCATTTTTGCATTTTCAGGTATGGATTCTTTATTTTTTTCAATATAATCCTCAACTTCGCGGTCTTGTACTTTTATGTCGTTTGGATTTACCATTTTTTTCAAAATAAGCTGGATTCTTATCTGTTTTCTTAATTGTTCTCTTGAAAAATTTTGAACTAATAATAACTGATCCAAATTCTGCCCCTGAGCTGAAACGCTTTTTTCTATTTTTTTAAACTCATCCTCTATCTCTTGTTTTGAAACCCCGATTTTTCTTTTCTCCGCCGCTAACGCTATTAATTCCTCGGTAATTATTGAATCAAGAATTTTTTTGCCTTCTTTTTTCTCAAGCTCCCTTATGACTTTGGTTCTATTTATTTGTTTTCCGTTGACCGTAGCAACAACTAATTGATTTTTAAGAAGTCCAATCAAAACTATGACGATAATTAAAAGAATTACTAATAAAATATTTTTTCCTTTAAGATTCTTAAAAAAAGAAAGCCTTAAAAATTTTTTTAAATTTCTTGTCGGTTTTTTTGTTTTTTCCGTTTTTTCTACCATTTCATGATTATAACATCTTTTTTAACTTCTTCAATCATCAAGATTTTTGCCAATTTGTGAGGGTTTCCACCTTTTAAGATTCGGAATAATTGATTTTGAAAGACTTTCCGCCTCTTCCTCTGAAAAGCCAAGTTCATCAACCATGTAGGCAAACGATCTTCCTATCATTTCTTCCAAAGTTAAATTTGATTCTCTAAATGTGCCTTTTTCATAACAAAGCTTACAGTATTCTTGATTTAGGCTTCCATCCGCATTTATTCCATAAAGACCTATGCCCAATGGCATTGCGCAACTTTGGCATCTCTCCTTATCATCCATAGTCTTATTTTACACTATCCCAATGCATTACTTTAGAAAACCTCTTAAATCAGACCTTGCTGGAACTATTTTTCACTTGCCGATTGCCAAATGCGCATCTTGCGGGGTAAACTGTATATTACTGTGAGTAAAAAACATAACAGTTTGGAGCAGCAATTAAAAGAAACGCAGAATTTACTAGGTTTACCCGGAAGAAAAATCATAGAGACTTTTGCCCCTATTCTTAATCGTTTTAACCCTCTGGCAAAAAACGGGAAGAATATGGCAGAAATCGATAAAGGCAGAATCATGGTTCAAGAGCATAACAATATTACTTGGGTCAATGTAGAAAATCCAACAACTAAAGAGATGGGAAAGCTTTCAAAGGAGTATGGATTTCACCCGCTCCATCTTGAAACGGTTTTGCTAAAAAGTCAACCACAAATTGAAAGAGAGGAAAAATATGCCTTTTTAGTGTTCAATATTCCTATTTACGATAGCGTTGAGAGCAAAGTGCTTACAGATCAAATATCTGTTTTTCTTGGCAAGAATTATTTGGTTACCATTCATAATGGTGCTTCTTCTATTCACGCACAATTTAATCTATGTAAAACGGATGCTTCTTTGAGGGAGTCTTTCTTCAAAAGATCTTCAGGATATCTCTTGTACCTTTTGATTAGCAATCTTATTAAAGATGTCGAGCCTCTCATTCAAACTATATCTCAAGAACTTGATGAAGTTGAAGATATAGTTTTTGATGTAGCTGTTTCTGGAGTCCATAAAATTAGTCAATTAAGACAAAAAGTAATACGGCTTAAAAGAATCTTGGGGTCATTAAAGAAAATACTGGAGGATGCGACGCCTGCAATAAATGATTTGACTTCAGATAATCTTTCAAGATATTACGGGAATATAACAAAAACGATAGATAAGCTGAGAGATAATATTGAAGAAGCAAAGGATACGATCGAGATATATAAGGATACCGATTACATAGTAAGCTCAGATAAGACTAATGAAATACTTGCAGTTCTGACCATAGTCTTTACATTGACAATACCTGCTACGGTAATTGGAACATTCTATGGTATGAACATTATTCTTCCGGGGGGAATAGGAGCGGATTCTTGGAATTTTTGGGGACAATACACAACCTTTTTTGTTATAGTCGGGATATCACTAATTCTTCTTCTGTCAATGTTTTTGTACTTTAAGTTTAAAAAGTACTTCTAGCGCAAAATAATCGGCCCCTTTGATTCAACATTTTAATAGGATTTTAAAGGAATTTAAATACTTAACCAAATGGTTAATGTTTTTTTCATACCATGAGGGATAAGAGTTATGTGTAAATTTGTAGTATTGGTACTGTATTGGAAGTATTAAGCATTGTTTATTATCACCTGAGGTTTAGAATAGAGTAAGAATAGAGTAAAAAATTCAGTTTTTTCCTATCTCTTACTTGAAACTTAATCTAATCTAATAAGAATAATATACATTGCTTTCAATGACAGGAAAAGATAATGGAAAACAAAAAGGGGGAACGGCAGAACTTAGAAGATTAAAATATGATATTTATACAACGCTTAAGACTTTAAAAGATTACTATCAGGGAAAATCTTCGGAGGAAAGGAGAAATTAATTATCGTTTTCGGTCCCGTCGGGAAGAAGTTCGATATTTCTGTCAGGAAGAGTAGGAATAATCCCCTGGAGTTCCCCGTACAATTCAGATACGCTCGAATCCAGTCTGTTAAGTTGAATTTCTCTCCTTTTCCATCTGGTTTGTGTTAGCCTTATTTCAGAATCTAAATCTATTTTCATCGCCTTCACCGCTTCGTCATGTGCTTCTATTTTATGTCTGAAAGCATCGCTTGTTATATACTGAAAAATATTCCTAAGTTCCATCTCGTCGTGAGAGGCAGAAGCTTTAACCGCGTCAATTTTTAAAAGAAGATATCTGACTATTCTTGCGACATGAAGAGCAAATTCATAAGTTGTAACCCAAACCTTATCTATATTATGAAAACTTTTAATTTCATTTGGCAAGGTGTCTGTTACTAAAATTGAGTCGCTTGCGTTTATTTTTCTGGTATCTTCCCTGAGCTTTGGAAGCCATTTTTTATCCCAATTTTTAGTCCTTTTTGTTTCCCAAAGGATTGATCCGACTTCTTTACCGTTTTTATTTACGACTTTTTGCCATATATCCGCTCCTTCAATGCCTTTGGGAATAGGCAAGAATTCATCCATCGGGAAATGAGATTTAAGCTTTTCTTCTAAGTCAAGTTCCAAGACCTCTCCCTGCAGCTGCTGTGACCCTTGTTTTCCTTTTCTTTGTGCCTCCTCAAGAGCCTTTTGCATGTCGCTAATCTTTTTCTCATATTCAAGTTTTTCAAGTCTTGATTTTTCCGCGGCTTCTTTTGTTGCCTCTTCCCTTATCCTTTCCCCATCTTCTTTACTCTTTTTCTCAAAAGCAACAAGCAGTTCTTTATTTTTCTTTTTTTCATCTTCCAACTCGGCTTTTCTTTCTTTGTCTTTTTGAGCAAATTCTTCCTGAATTTTTTTCCTTGTTTCTTCCTCGGTGGCTTTTATGATCCTTTCAGTTTCTTCTTTAAGTTCGTGGTTTAGAGCATCGCTTATTTTTACATCTTTTCCGCAATGAGGACATTTGATAGTGGAGTTCATAGATGTTTATTATAGTACAAAAATAGGATTAATAAAGAGGAATTTAAAGGGTAATCTAAAGGAGTTGGGTAACACACCAAAAAGTTGCCATCGCAATAATTGGGTGTGTAGTTAGGCTTGTTTGGTTAGACTATTTTTTCCCAGGGGAACTCAGGGCGGCCAAAATGACCATAGGCGGCCGTTTGAAGGTAGATAGGTCGTCTCAAGTCGAGTCCATCAATAATACCCGCAACTGAAGTGTCAAGCAGCCTATTCATAAAATCTTTTATAATTTTTTTTGGTTTCTTTTCCGTCCCAAATGTTTCCACTTCCTGCATTACGGGTTTTTTTGCTCCAATAAAATAAGCAAGTATCACTTCCGCTTTATCGGCCAATCCTTGCGCAACTATATTTTTTGCTAAGTATCGCGCGGCATATGCTCCTCCGCGATCAACCTTGGAGGGTTCTTTGCCGGAAAAAGCTCCCCCGCCAACCCGAGCATATCCTCCATAAGTGTCCACAACAATTTTTCTGCCCGTCAGGCCGCAATCGGATGCGGGTCCGCCTTTATGCCATATTCCTGTACCGTTTACAATAAGATCCTTTTTATTTATTTTGAAATCGAATTTTTCAAGAACCGGTTTAACAACCTTTTTATAAAGGTCGTTTTTGACATCGGAAAGTTCAACAGACTCTTTATGAGGTACGGCAATTACCACTTTTGTTACGCGATAAGGTTTCCCATTTTTATACTCAATAGTTACCTGGCTTTTCCCGTCAGGTCTAAGATAGGAAAGGATTTTTCCTTCTCTGACCTCATCGATCTTTTTAGTTAAGGCATGCGCAATAGTTATGGGTATGGGCATAAGGCTTTTGGTTTCACGACAGGCAAATCCAAACATCATTCCTTGATCCCCGGCTCCTTTTTTCTTAACACCCACGGCAATTTCAGGAGATTGTTCGTGAACATAAACATGGATAGGGGAATTGCAAGAGAAATTAAAATCACCATTTGTATAGCCCAGCCTTTTGATCTGCTCTCTTGCGATAGATTCAAAATCCACCTTTGCGTTTGTTCCAATCTCTCCGGCTATAACCAACCTGTTTTCACCGGCAAGACATTCGATCGCAGTTCTTCCATACGGATCTTGTGATAAAACCGAATCCAAAATAGCATCGCTTATTTGATCGCAAATTTTGTCTGGATGGCCGGCGCAAACGGATTCAGATGTAAAAAAATAATTTTTTCCGTTTGTTTGCATAAAAAAACCTCTTGAAATCCCAGAGGTTTAAAAGTTTTGTCCCTCGACTGGCTCGGGACCGCATCGTCCTCTTGGACTGGCACCGTTAACTTTTACGGTTGCCGGCTCCCGCCAGCCGGCGGGGCACTCTTAATGCTTAAATTATTAAATCAAACAACAGGAAAAATTTCAATATACAAAATTAGCAACTAGAATAAGGTAGCCCAAAACAATATTTAGTATGAAGCAATTTTTAGGCCTCTGTCAAGGGGATTTCGAAGATTAGATATCTTATAGTACTTGACAAATTGCTTATTATGCACTATAATGCTTGGCAGTTTCAAGAAAGGTATTTTTACCTTTCTTTTTTTATGAAGAAGTTATTAATTATTGTTACTGTTATTCTTACCCTTGTTGCTTATTCACAAAACACCGCTAATGTCGTGGCAAAGAAAAAGGATGACGATCATAAAATAGAAATTTGCCACAGGACGAATTCAGTAACAAATCCATACAATAAAATAGAGGTAGATGAAAATGCTGCCGATGGGAATACCGGCAACAATGGTGGGCAAGCAGATCATTTTGCCGAGCATCAAGGGCCAATTTTCGACCCTGAAAATCCTCCACCTCCACCTCATAATGGAGATCAATGGGGAGATATTATTCCACCAATAGAAGGGACACACGACGGTTTGAATTGGACCGAGGAAGGCCAAGCTATATGGGAAAATGATTGCAATTTTCCGGAGGGGCCAACTCCAACAGAAACAGAACCTACACCTACAGAAGAAGAACCGACCCCAACAGATATAGAGGAGGAGCCAACTCCTACCGAGACGGAACCTACACCCACAGCGACTCCTACTGAAACAGAGGAGCAGCCCACAAGCACCCCCACACCAACCGAGGAGGTTAGAGCAACAAATACTCCAACTCCTACCGAAGGAGGCCAGGGACCAACAAGCACACCTTCTCCTGAAAGGGGAATAGGCGGTCCTTCAGTGAGCGAACAAAAGCAGGGAGAAGTTCTGGGTGTTTCAACATTGGCTCCAACAGGAACATTTGAATCAATATTTGCTACAATACAACAGGTAGCGGGAGCTGCTTTGGCAACCTTAGGTATGTCTTTGTATGGCAAGAAAACGACTTCGAAAAAAACTAAGCAATAAACAAAATTTTGCTTTTAAGCTTATTGCTTTAGGTTTTCTTCTCTTCCTTCTTGGCACCATAAACCATGTCCAGATTTTTGTAAACTCTGTCTTTCTTTCATATAAAGAGGCTCCGAAAAAAGAACTTTCTGCCGAGTATCCGGTATCAATTTCAATTCCCTCAGTTAAAATCAAAGCTCTTGTTGAGCAGGGTGGAATTGTGAACCGGGAGTGGATATTATCAGATAAAAAAGCTCTATATCTCCCTACAAGCGGAAGAATAGGTGAAGGATACAACACTATTTTTTATGCTCATAATAGGGAGAACCTTTTTGGAAATCTTAAAAAAGTTAAGAAAGATGATTTGGTTTTAATTAAAAATCAAACTGGAAAAGACTTTACTTATAAGGTTTATTTTGTGGCCAGTATTGATCCTCGAGATATAAAAAAACTTTATTCTGAAGAAAAAGATATTATTACTCTTTTTACTTGCGACGGGTGGTTTGATCAAGAGAGACTTTTAGTCAGAGCAAAACTAATCAAAAATTAAATGCTTCTACCCCCAAGGTCGAAGGAAATTCATTTTCTTTCAAAATATAATGTAACCACTGTTGAAATTGTTTGTGTACCCGGTGAAAGATTGGGAGTTTCCGCCGAACCTATCCCTTCGGATCTAAGAACAGGGTAGGGGATAATAGAATCGGGTGTGGATTCAACAATATTGACTATTTTTCCAAGTCTTATACCTAGCTGATTTGCAAGTTTCTCTGCTTGTTCACGAGCATTTTGAATTGCTTTTTCCCTCGCCTCTTCTCTGTATTTTGACGGGTTGTCTAATATATATTGGGTATCATATATCTGATTTGCTCCGGCTTGCGTCGCGGCGTTAATTACCTGAGGCAATTTTTCAGTCTCCTTAACTTTTATCGTAAGCGTCGCATTCCCATAATAACCGGTTATGTTATTTTTTCCACCGTCATAATTATAGTTTGGGTTGATTGAATAATTTGTAGTTTTTATATCCTTTTTATCAATGCCTAATTTTTCAAGTTCTGAAACTATTTTATTATTGACATCATTTATCTTCCTCTCAGCATCCTGAACTGTTTTTGCGTCAGATACAATTATTCCGGCTTGAACCGATGCGGTATCCGGAACAACATCAACTTTGCCCTCCCCAACTACAGACAGTTCTCCCGAGGCAGTTCTTGTAGTGACAGAGACAGGAAGTGAAATGTCAAAAGTTTTTATAACCCCAAGAGTGATTACAAAGGTTGCCGCAGCGATTAAGTATGGAGCATAAGGATAATCCTTAAGTTTCATAACAGTAATTCTATTTAACAGAATTTTTTAAATTGTTGCAAGTTTTGTTAAATAAGATTTTTCTTGATTGCAACTTTCACCCAGGGTGCAAGGAGAGAGTAGATTCGAGATTTTTTATTCGCGAGTTCTCCTTTTGTGACCAATGAAGATCCATAAGCGAATTCATAGGCGGGCGTGGGAATTTTTTTAAGACGAACCTCAACAATATCGCAAATCTCGTGTTCCGTATAAACACTTTTTGCGTCACGCGCTTTGTAATAAATCGCGCCTTTTAGTTTGAATTCTCCCAAAATATCACTTTCGTTGATTTTCCATTCGCGAAACAAACAGAATTTTGCGGCCTCAAGTGTATCTTGTAATTTACCGTTCGAATATAATTGATGGGAAGAAGAAGTAATATCAAAAACTCCATCAAACACAGGGTGTTTCCTATGCTGGAGGATATAATAGTTTTTATAAACGATGGCGAGAGCAAAAGCTCTATGCAAAATTCCCTTTTTATGCGCCTCCCACCGCTCAATCCCCCCTAATATCTTGCTTCTTTTGTCGCAGTGCCCAATGATTTGTTGAATTTGTGTCATTTTGTAATGGATATTATAGTTAAAAAAAACAATAAAGCAAAGAATCTTTCCAAGCAAGACTTGCAAAATTCGATGCTGTTAAAGTATACTTCCCTTACCATTTAAAGAATGTGAATCGCTTTTAAAAATAGGGCAGAAACGACTCTATTTTAAGCTTTGTTAAAAGAAATATTTTTTTCGAGGATTTCTGGACTTTTTATATATGAATTTGCGTGATTTTTCAATAGCCTCCGAAAGGAGAGAATACCTTGAGAAGGCACTTTCAATTAATTTAGAACAAGTTCATAACGAGACAGTTGAGCAGGCAGAGGATGTGCATTGCGAAAATTTAATAGGCGCAACATCAATCCCACTAGGTGTTGCCGGGCCTATAAAAATTCGGGGCGAATATGTGAATGGACAATACATTCTTCCGCTTGCAACAACAGAAGGCGCCCTGATTGCCTCGGTAAGCCGTGGTTGCAAAACAATAACGCAATCTGGAGGCGCAGTCGTTTATGCTTACCGAGTAGGCACAACGCGTGGACCGGTATTTTATACTGGAGGTCTTCAAAAAAGTCGCATACTTTATACATGGGTAAGGGAACACGAAGCTCTTCTTAAGACTGCCGCGGAAAGCACTTCAAAACATCTCAAGTATAAGAAGTTGAAAATAAAAAGCCTTGCTGATTATGTTTTTATCCGTTTCTACTTTGATACAGATGAAGCCATGGGAATGAATATGGTAACAATAGCAACAGATAAAGTGACCCGGATAATAGAAAAAGAAACAGGGATTCCCTGTCTGTCGGTTGCGGGAAACTTTGATACTGATAAGAAAGCAGCATGGCTCAATTTTATAAATAATCGGGGAATAAAAGTCTGGGCAGAAGTACAAGTTAGTAAAAAGACTATTAGAGAGGTGCTTCACACAAGTGCTGATAAGATATTTGATGTGTGGTTAGGTAAAAATATATTTGGCTCAATAATGAGCGGGTCACTTGGATTTAATGCGCATTTTGCCAATATAATAGCTGCAATATTTAGTGCAACCGGCCAGGATATTGCACATGTTGTTGAAGGAAGCATGGGTGTGACCACGGCGAGACTTCTTAAAGATGGTGATTTATATTTTTCAATCTATTTACCATCACTTATGGTTGGTACAATAGGTGGAGGGACAAAGCTACCCGCCCAACAGGCTGCCCTTCGTATACTTGGACTGAAAGGAGAAAATAAGACTCTTCAGTTAGCCGAGATAATTGGGTCGGGCGTGCTTGCGGCAGAATTATCTCTATTGGCAGCCCTTGCAGAGAACAAACTTGCTCAAGCACATAAAACACTAGGTAGATAAGATATATGTCAGGAATTATTGGATATGGCACATATGTGCCAAAATACAGGATTAAACTTTCTGAAATTGCCCAAATGTGGCAAAAAAATCCGGACGAAATAATATCCGGACTTAGGGTTGAGGAAAAAGCAGTTTCTGCACTAGACGAAGATGCGGTAACCATTGGAATTGAGGCGGCCAAAAAAGCTTTTGCCATGGCTCAAATTACTCCAAATAAAATTGGGTGTGTATATTTTGGTTCCGAAAGTCATCCTTATGCTGTTAACCCCTCATCATCAATTGTTGGGGAATACTTAAGTCTTGGTAATAATTATTTTGCTGCCGATCTTGAATTTGCTTGTAAAGCTGCCACTGCAGGGATACAGGCATGCTCAGCACTTCTTGACAGTAAACGGATAGATTATGGACTTGTTATTGGAAGCGATACTGCTCAGGGAAAGCCGCATGATGTGCTTGAATATACTGCGGCAAGTGCAGGTTGTGCATATATTTTGGGTAATAAACCTTCTGAAATAATTGCAAAGATTTTAGAAATGTCTTCATTTACTTCCGATACTCCGGATTTCTGGAGAAGAGATGGCGCAAGATATCCGTCACACTTTGGTCGTTTCACAGGCGAACCGGCATATTATACTCATGTTCTTTCTGAAGGGAAAAAGCTTCTTGAAAAAAGCAAGCTTAAGCCTGCTGATTTTTCTTATTGTGTTTTTCATATGCCAAATGGAAAATTTCCAAGAGTGGCAGGCAAAAAACTAGGTTTTACAACGGAACAGCTGGCTCCATCTTTGATTGTTGATAAGATTGGCAATCCTTATTCCGCCTCTTCACTTCTTGGACTTTCTGCAGTTTTAGATATTTCAAAGCCCAACCAAAAAATCTTCTTTGTCTCATACGGTTCAGGAGCAGGGTCTGACGGATTCATTTTTGAGACAACCCCAAATATTTTGGAAAAGCAGAAGAAAGCAGTTCCATTTACCAAGCAGATTGAAAATAAAAAATATATTTCCTATCCAAGCTATTTGAGGCATACCCATACTTTTTAAGACAATGAAGATAAATATACTCGGAACAGCAACAACAGAATTCGGAGAGCTTTGGAAAACTTCCCCAAGAGAACTGGCCAGAGTTGCCATTCAAGGAGCATTAAAAGATGCCGGAAAAAGGCCCAAGGATATAGATGCTCTTTTTGTTGGAAATATGTTGGCCGGAATTTTCGGCAATCAGGCAAATTTAGGGTCGTTATTTTGTGAGGAGTTGGGTGTCAATGTTCCGGCATCTCACGTAGAAGCAGCCTGTGCGTCAGGAGGATTGGCACTTCACAATGCAATCAATAGCCTTCTTGCAGGAAGATATAATACCGTTTTGGTTCTTGGAGTTGAAAAGATGACGGATTCAAGCCAAGATGAGGTAACGGCAGGACTTATGGCTGCAGGATCTGATGAGGAAAGGCAAGCAGGGGTAACTTTTCCCGGTATTTATGCCCTTATGGCCCAGGCTTATATGAGTGAATACAATGTAACAGAGGAGGAATTGGCGGCTGTTTCAGTAAAGAACCATTTTCACGGATCGCTGAATGATAAAGCGCAATTCAGACGCATTATCACAGTAGAAGATGTCATGAGGAGCGGTAAAATCGCAGATCCCCTAAAGCTTTTGGATTGTTCTCCAATTTCAGATGGAGCATCAGCTGTTGTAATTAGTACTGAAACATCAAAAAACTCCAAGCCTGTTTTTATCACGGCAAGTGAAGTGGCAACAGATACTCTTTCTCTGCATGACAGGCAATCTTTTACCACTCTTTCTTCTGTTGTCAGAGCTTCACAAGCTGCTTATAAGAAAGTGGGAATAAAAGCTTCTGGTGTTGATGTTGCCGAAATCCATGACTGTTTTTCAATAGCAGAAGCAATTGCGACAGAAGATTTAGGATTTTCCAAAAGAGGAGAAGGAGCAAAAGATATCGCAAATGGCAGAATGACGATAGGCAAAGGTAAAATTATTACAAATCCCTCAGGTGGATTAAAAGCTTGTGGGCATCCTGTCGGAGCAACAGGGATTAAGCAAATTGTTGAAATCACACAACATTTACGCGGAGAAGCCGGTGCAAGACAAGTAAGAGGGGCAAAAATCGGACTTACTCATAATGTTGGCGGGAGCGGAGCAATCGCAGTGATTCATATATTGCAAAACTAACTATGATTACAACACCTGTAAAGCTTTGGAGAAGACAAAAAAATGTTGCCGGACTTATTGGAGTCACGGGCCAGATTTTACACTGGACGATAATTAGGGTTCCTGCAAAGACTTTCATGAATGAGGCACCATACCCGGTAGTTATAGTTGAACTTTCTAATAAGCAAAGAATGATTGGTCAGCTCGTAGACTGGGAAGAGGCAGATCTTAAGCGAGGCAGAAAAGTTATTGCGGTGCTCCGAAGATCATTTACAGCTGATTCGGAAAGTATTATCACCTACGCTATAAAATTTAAATCCTTATGAGCGGTATTAAAATTTCTGCTCCGGGGAAATTACATTTATTAGGGGAACATGCAGTCGTTTACAACAAACCGGCAATTCTTGCAGCAGTTGATAAGAGGTGTTTTATTGAGATTACTCCCAGAAAAGATAATAAAATTAAAATAACTTCTAAAAATTATAAATCTTTGATACTGTGTCGAATCGGAGAAGTTAAAGATAAGTTCGAAAAAGCACAAAAAGATTGGGAGACTTATAACAAGAGTAATGACACCTTGCTTCTTAAATCAATCACTAAAGGCTTCCTGGACTATTCTCAGATAATAATCGGTCAGTTTTTAAATTTTTACAAACTTAAATCAATAAGAGGATTTGATTTAAGTATAGATTCGCAAGTTCCTATTGGTTGCGGTATGGGTTCTTCAGGGGCTCTTGCGGTTTCGATAATCGGCGCTTTATCTCTTTTCGCCGGTAAAAAATTTGATAAAAAGATTATTAACGAAATTGCTTTTCTATGCGAACAGAAAAAACACGGAAATCCTTCGGGGGGAGATAATTCCACTTCATGCTTTGGAGGATTAGTCTGGTTTAAGAAAGATGAAGGGTTAAGACCGCTTGACGCAGATTTACCAAAGGAAGTAGTAAGGAATTTTTATATAATAAATACCGGAACTCCATCGGAGACTACAGGAGAAATGGTAAGCTTGGTAAGAAATCAAATATTAAAAAGCAAAAATCAAAAAGAAAGAATCGAAAAGATTTTTAACGAGCAAGAGTTATTAGTTCGAAGTCTTATTCCAGCATTAGAGCAATCGAGCCACGAAGATATTATTCGAATAATTAGAGATGGCGAAAAGAATTTAGAAAAATTAGGAGTTGTTTCCTCATTTGTCCAAAAAATAATTAGAGATGTAGAAAAATCAGGGGGAGCAGCAAAAATTTGCGGCGGCGGAGGAAAAACAAAATCCACGGGAATAATTCTAATTTATCATACTGATTTACGAACCCTCCGAAAAATGCTAAAATCCCACCAGTTCGTAGCGGCCCAATTGACGTTGGGGGTAGAGGGGTTGAGAAAGGAATGAATAAAGTTACCGTTTCGACGCCGGGGAAATTGATGCTTTTTGGGGAACATGCTGTAGTCTATGGACATCCATGCATTGTAACTGCGGTGGATCAGAGAATTCGTTTAGCTGCAGAAGTTCTAGATTCTCCAGATTTTATACTGGAAGCCGGCGATGTTGAAGTCACAAATTATACAAAACAGATAAGTGAGCTTGGACAGGGAGATGTTCCAAAAGGAGCGCAATTTGTAGAGATTGCGCTTAAAAATATTTACGAAAAGTTTGACTTGGGTGAGGGTCTTCGGATTACTACAGCTTCCGAATTCTCTTCGAAGTTTGGATTTGGATCTTCTTCGGCCATAACTGTTTGCGTTGTCAAAGCACTCTCGGAGCTGTTTGATTTGAAACTGGACAATAAAGAAATTTTTGATTCGGCATATAAAACAGTTTTAGATATTCAGGGAAAAGGATCAGGATTTGATGTAGCGGCTGGTATTTATGGCGGTTGTTTATATTTTGTTACTGGTGGAAAAGTAATTGAGCCGTTAATAATTAAGGAGTTACCGCTAATTGTAGGTTATTCTGGTGTTAAAGCCGATACGGTAACCCTCATGAATCAAGTAAAAGCCAAAGCGTCAAAATATCCTGAATTTATAGATGTTTTATACACTGAAGTTTCTAAACTCGTTGAAAAAGCAAAATCTGCATTGCTTGTGAATGATTTAATATCATTTGGAGAACTGATGAATTTTAATCAAGGCTTGCTTGAGTCAATGGGGGTCAGTATTGCTAAACTATCCGCTATGATTTATGGTGCACGAGACGAAGGGGCATATGGAGCTAAGTTATCCGGAGCCGGGGGTGGCGACTGTATGATCGCAATAGCACCTAAGGACAAAATTGCAGCTGTTCAACAAGGAATAACACGTTCTGGTGGCCAGGTAATAGAAGTACAGACAAATGTGGAAGGAGTCCGGATCGAAAAATGAAATACAATACTGCATTCTTCTCTTTGTATGAAAATATATATCTTGTTCTGAGTGATAATTTTGGTGAGAAAAAAGCACTATTCATATTAAGTAAAGTTTTTGAAAAAGGATTGAAAAAATCATATGACTCGCTTGGGTTTACAAATGGCAAACCCGAGGATTTTAAACGAGTAGTGAGTAAACGAGACAAAAGTGTGGGATTAATAGTTAAAATATCAGTAGTGTCATCGGATAAAATAATATACAGATTCTATACTGATCCATTCCCTAGCTTAAAAGGATTTGTTGAGCCAGAGAAATTGGATTTAACTTATTTGAATTTTAAGGTTATGTATTTATTGGGTAATACATGGAGTTATACCACTACAAAACATATATGGCGTGGTGATAAATATACGGAGCATGTCATAAGTAACAAAGGTTCTTAGATTAAAAAGATATGAAAGCAACAGCGATTGGGCCTTCAAATATTGCATTTATTAAATACTGGGGAAAGAAAGACGAAGTACTCCGTTTACCGGAAAATGGCAGTTTATCGATGAATTTGAGTAATTTGTTCACTACCACTACTGTTGAGTTTTCTAAAAGCTATACAGAAGACTATATAGAAATCAATAGTATCAGTGAATCCAATGAAGGAAGTCGTGCCGTCAAACATTTAGATCGAATTAGATCACTAGCGAAAATAACTGAGAAAGCTAAAGTTATCACAAATAATAACTTTCCAACAGGAACAGGATTATCGTCGTCTGCTTCTGGTTTCGCGGCGTTGACGGTAGCAGCAGCAAAAGCAGCGGGACTTGAGCTTTCTGAAAAGGAATTATCTATCCTGGCCCGGCAAGGATCAGGATCTGCCTGTCGTTCAATTCCTGACGGATTCGTGGAATGGCTTGACGGCAATACAAGCGATACTTCTTTTGCACTTTCTATTTTTCCGCCTGACTATTTTGAGATCGTAGATGTCGTGACAGTAGTAAGCACGGACAAGAAGTTTTTAGCAACTTCAGAGGGTCAACAATCTGCAAGAACAAGCCCATTCTTTGAGAAACGACTGGATTTGATTAAAAACAAAATAGATCGAGTAAAAAAAGCCATCGAGGATAAAAATTTTTCAGAATTTGGCGAATTGATTGAAACAGAAGCATTAGAATTCCATTCAATTCTTTTTACTTCAAATCCACCGCTTTTTTACTGGACTCCTGAGACGGTTCGCTTAATGAAGTTTGTTCAGAAGATAAGAAGTGAGGGTTTGGAATGCTACTTTACCATTAATACAGGCCAGGATATACATTTAATTGTTCAAGAGAAAGATCTTAATGCTTTAAAAGATAGATTAAAGAAAGTCGCGGAAATAAAAAACATTATTGTGAACAGTCCGGCAAACGGAACCAGAGTTGTTGGTTCTCATTTGTTTTAAAACTATTCGTAGCGGATTGCTTCAATCGGGACGAGGTTTGAGGCGCGCCGCGCCGGAAAGACCCCAAAGAAAATTCCAATCCCTGAGGATATAAAAAAAGCGACAATAACAGAAATCAAATTAATTTCGGCAGGAAAAATTTGCCGGACAAAAAACACTATAACAAAAGCAAAAATAAGGCCGATTATACCTCCTGAAAGGGACAAGATAATTGCTTGAGCTAAAAATTGAAAGAGTATATCTTTTTTTGTTGCCCCAATTGCCCGCCTTATTCCTATTTCTTTAATTCTTTCAGTTACAGTCGCATACATTATGTTCATAATTCCAATTCCACCCACAATTAAAGATATTGATCCGATGGCGATCAAAATTCCGTTAAGAACAGAAAATATGCTGGTTATAATGTTGAGAAATTCCGTTTGTTCAACCACCTGAAATTCATCTTTGTCGTAAGTTTTTAAAAGAACTTTTTCCGCGTCTTTTTTCACTTGAGCAATATTCGTATCTGTTCTGGCTCGCAAATATAACGCATAAAATTTTTTATCCGGGTTAATTCTCAGACTTGTTTTGTAAGGGATGTAAGTAATTGTGTCAAAGTTTGGGCCACCAAGAGCGCCCCCGCCTTTTGATTTCAAAACTGCTATAACTTTAAAGCTTTGATTTGATACTCTTATTGTTTTGCCATATGCATTATCCTTTGAGCCAAAAAGTTTCTCGGCAAGTTTGGGTCCGATTGCCGCGACTTTTGCTCTTTTCTCAAGATCCGATTTTGTGAAAAAATTTCCGATTTCAGGTTCCAGATTTAATGCGAGGGCAATCTCATGAGTTGAAGCCAAAAGTTGTGAAATTTCGCGGTTTGCACCGGCTGTAACAGTTACCGATTTTTCAAAAACGGGTACCACATAATCCACATTTTCTACTTTTTTTAAACGCAACACATCTTTTTCTTCAAACTTAGCACCCAAGGATCCCGGATCTCTGAATCCTCCGCCTTCCCCAACAATTCGTCCGGGAAGAACATAAACCAAATTTGTCCCAATGCTTTCAAATTGTTCTTTAATGTAATTTTTAAGACCTTGCCCAAAAGCAATCAAGAGCACAACAGACAAGACTCCTATCATAATCCCCAAGGATGTTAGAAAAGTTCTAACCTTATTTCGCTTAAAATCATCAAAAGAAGAACTAACTAGAAAAAATAAATTTTTCATAAATATTTCTGGACTATCTCACCGTCTCTTATAAAAATTTGTCTTTTAGTAGTTTTCGCAACATCTTTTTCATGGGTTACAATGACAACCGTTACACCAAACTCACGGTTTAAATTATTCAAAAGTTTCAATATGTCCTTACCTGTTTTTGTATCAAGATTTCCCGTAGGCTCATCTGCGAATACTATTTTAGGATTCATGATTAACGCTCGGGCAATGGCTGTTCTTTGCTGCTGTCCACCCGATATTTTATTCGGTCTTGCATCCCTTTTATCATAAATTCCAAATTTCGCAAGCAATTCCAGAGCTCTGTCTCTTGGATCAAAGGGAAGTTTTTCAACCGCGTAAAGTGCGGGAAGAAGAACATTTTCAAGAACAGTCAGCTTATTAATTAAATTGAATTGTTGGAATACAAAACCAACATATGTATTTCTCAATCTTGAAAGCTTCTCATCCGAGAGTTTTGAAGCATCCCTTCCATCAATTAGCACTTTTCCGCGCGTTGGCGTATCGAGCAAGCCCATTATATGCATTAAAGTTGATTTTCCCGACCCCGAAGATCCTAAGATTCCAACAAATTCTCCGTCTTTTATTTTAAGATTAATGCCTTTTAAAACACTTGTGGTTTCATCTCCAACCTCATAATCTTTAGTAATATCTATTAGCTCAATCATAAACAATTGCGCCCTCCGCAATCCCTCTGACTTCAATTAATTCATCACTTTCAAGCCCTGTTTCTATGTATTTCTTTTTTTTCTTCCCCGGGTCTTCAAAAACATATCTGCCGCGAGCATCAGTCTTGACAAATCTTACAGGTAGAGATAATAGGTTGCTTTTGGAAAATGTTGTAAAAGTGATATCTCCCGTCATGCCAAGAAGATATTTAAAATTAGAATTGTCAATGTTTAATAAAACCTTCACATCATAAACCGTTCCGGTTTCGCCAACTCTTGGTGTAAAAGAAACATCTGAAACTTTTCCCGATATTGTTTTATCGGGATATGAATCAAGAACTATTGTTCCGGAAGCGCCAACCGGAGTACTTACCACTTCTGTTTGATCCGCCGCGACTTTAAAATAAATAGTTTTTGGGTTAATAATCGTATATTGAGGAGCAAAAGGTCCGACATTGACTCCCGCATGGGGAGTATTAGCTTCGGTAAGAATTCCTGAGATGGGGGTGCTGATTGTTGATAGCTGAATAACCAAGTCCTGAAGTTCCACGGAGTTTACGGCAAGATCAAGATTCCATTGGTTACGCTCAAGAATTCTTTTCATTTCGTTATTGATTGCTTGCTCGGGGGTTCTATTTAGATTTTCTTCTTTGACTTGGTCGAATTCACTTCTTTGAAGAAGATAATCTGTCAATGTTTTTTCAAGAGTTTTTTTTGCCGACCGCTGGTCGAGTGCGGCGATTGCCTGGAACTGATTAACAAAGTCTCCTTTTTTAAACCCGACGAAAGCAACCAGCCCTCCCGTTTGAAAGGAGAGAGTTGCTTTTTCATCGGCATCTATTTCTCCTGATAAAGAAAGCTCTTGAGAAATGCTCCCTCGCCTGACGGTTGCAGTTTCAGCTTCCGGTTTTTTCATTAAAAAAAGAACCAGAGGAATAAGGAGCATTGTCAAAATAATGGATGCTGCGACCATCCATTTCCTCTTCATCACAGAAGATATGATTTCCGGGTCAAAAGAAGGAATCCTCATAATGAAAGGGGATTATAGCATAATTATAGGATAATTTGAATAATAAAACCCTAAAATTGGGAATTTTAAAAGTTTATCTTCTAGTTTTTCACAACAATAATAAAAGTCTTTTAAAATAGGGCATTGTAAAATTTAGTACTTGGTATTATAATCTCATAATAATCTGCCCCGAAAACTTATTACCATGGAGGAAGAAGAATTTTGTTTTTAAAAGATTAGCTTGTTTTAGTAAGCCTTTCTTAAATTTTAGAATAGACTATTGACAAAATTTAAGTTATAGGATAGAATCCGTCTTTATCAAGAAGCAACTGCCCGTCGCGGTTGTTTTTTTATTATGAATTTATATCGAACAATTATCACATCGGCAGCTTTATTGATTTCCCTGACTTTAGTTTTTTCTTCAATTGTTTCCGCCCAAACTATTAACACCGGAGATTCAAACGCCGTCACAATTCTTGAAAACCAGATAAACACAAATGTTGTAAATTTATGCCGTGATTGTCCTCCCACACCTGAACCCTCAAAAGAGCCCACTCCAACTGAAAAACAACCTACCCCAACCGAAACGCAACCGACCAGCACACCTACAACTCCGCCTTCAAACGGTGGAAACGGAGGTAATGGCGGAAATGGTGGAGAAGCCGGAGGCGTCGGAGGTCCGTCAGAAGAGAAACAGGGAGAAGTTCTAGGCGCCCAAATTTTAGCTGCCACTGGAAATTTTGCATCTGATTTTGCTACAATAGAGCAAGTTCTTGGCGTAGCATTCGCTTCCTTAGGACTTTTCTATGGCAGGAAAAACTTCAAAAAATAAACTTGCTTTAATACTTCCTATATTACCCGCCCTTATTT